>DASXRH010000406.1:0-6881 GCA_036506715.1 Acidimicrobiales bacterium | reverse complement strand
GGCCGTGCAGATCGTGGCCACCGCCACGCTCGGGGCGCTGGTCGGCTACCGCGATCTGGGCACCCCGATCGTCACCGGCTACACCAGCCCGAACAAGGGCCCGATGCTGGCGGGCGCCATCGCCGTCGCCCTGCTGGCCCTGCTCACCGACGGGGTCTTCGCACTCGGTGCCCGCTGGCTGGTGCCGTGGCGCTCGCCGCCGCCCCGCACCGCCGACGCCACCGTCACCGCCGCCCCGGCCGCATCCGTCGCGGCGACCTGAACCGACCCGACGACAGCAACCCCTGCGGGGAAGGAAAGGACAGAAGCAGATGAGACGACATGCCAAGGTGCTCGCCGCGCTGCTGGCGCTGGCCCTGCTCGGCGCCGCGTGCGGCGACGACGACAACAACTCCGCGACCGGCGACTCGGGCAGCGGCTCGAAGCCGAGCGTGCCCGAGGGTCCCGACCTCAGCATCGGTGCCCAGGACTTCGGCGAGTCGGCGATCCTGGCCCAGATCATCAAGGGCGCCACCGAGAACGCGGGCTTCACGGCCAACGTCCAGGAGGTCGGCGGCTTCCGCGACCTGCTGTTCGGCGCGTTCGAGTCGGGCGATGTCAACGTCGCCCCCGACTACGTGGCGTCGCAGCTCGAGTTCCTCAACGACTCGGCCGGGCAGGCCACCAGCGACGTGAACGCCACCATGGCCCTGCTCACCCCGCTGCTCGCCCAGAAGCAGCTGGTGGGGCTGGACCCGTCGAAGGCCGTCGACACCAACGCCTTCGTCATGCTGAAGGACACGGCCGACGCGAAGGGCATCGCCACGCTGTCCGACCTGGCCGCCAAGGGCGCGGACCTCAAGCTCGGGGCGCCGCAGGACTGCGAGACCAACGGCTTCTGCATCCCCGGCCTCAAGCGGGTCTACGGCCTCGACATGACAGCCAACTTCACGCCGCTCGACTTCGGCGTCATCCCGGACTCGCTCAACGAGGGCGCGATCGACGTCGGCGTCGTGTCGTCGACCGACGGCCGCCTCGCCGACCCCAAGACCGGCTGGGTCCTGCTGAAGGACGACAAGGGCATGCTCGCCGCCGACAACGTCTTCATCGTGATCACGTCCGACGTGCAGGACGCCTACGGCGACACCCTCACCAGCGTGCTCGACGACGTGTCGTCCAAGCTGACGACCGACGACCTGGTCGCGATGAACAAGCGCTACGACGTCGACAAGGACGACGCCCAGGACATCGCGGCCGACTGGCTGAACGACAACGGCTTCACCTGATGCCCGCGGCTCGGTGCCGCCCCGCGCTATTCCGCGGGGCGGCACCGGGCCACCGGCTAGACCGCAGGGGTGGACACCGACGAGCTGACCCGGCTGCGCCAGGCCCTCATGGTGGCCGGGCTGGACGAGGCCGACCTGGCCGCCGACCCCGTGACCCAGTTCCGGGCCTGGTACGCCGAGTGGTCCGCCGTGGCGGTCGGCGAGCCCGACGCGATGGTGGTGGCCTCGGCGACCCCCGACGGCCGGCCGTCGGCCCGCACCGTGCTGCTGCGGTCCGTCGACGACGGCGGGTTCACCTTCTTCTCCAACTACGACAGCCGCAAGGGCGTCGAGCTGGCCGCCAACCCCCGGACGGCCCTGCTGTTCTCGTGGCACCCGATCGGCCGCCAGGTCATCGTCGAGGGCGCGGCCGCCCGCACCGACGCCGCCGCCTCCGACGCCTACTGGGCCACCCGCCCCCGGGGCAGCCAGATCGCCGGCGCCGCCTCGCCCCAGAGCCGGGTCGTGCCCGACCGCGCCGCGCTCGAGCGGGCGTGGGCGGCGTTGGAGGCCACCTACGCCGGGCGCGACGTGCCCCGCCCCGCCCACTGGGGCGGCATCCGGGTGGTGCCCGATCGGGTCGAGTTCTGGCAGCAGGGCGAGAGCCGCCGCCACGACCGTCTCGTCTACCGGCGCGACCCCGCCGCCGGGTCGGGCTGGTCGATCGAGCGGCTCGCCCCCTGATCGCCGTCGCCGGCCGGCGCCCGGCGCGACCCCCACAGCCACACCCCGAGCCCGACCGCGGCCAGCAGCAGCGCCGCCATCACCCCGATGCGGACCGAGCCCACCCGGTCGACCCAGTCGGTGATGGCCGTCGACCACCCCGACACCCGGTCGGTGATGCCCGAGGTGGGCAGGTCGCCCGGCTCGGCCCGGGTGGTGCGCAGCTCGAGCCAGCCGTACCAGGCGACGTAGGTCCCGGCCAGCGCCACCAGCCCGCCCGCCACCCGGGGCACGTAGCGCTGGGCCCGGCGCAGCAGGTGGACCAGCGACGTGCGGGCCAGCGCGATCGCCACCGTGAGGGCGGTGAGCACCAGCGTCATGCCCAGCGCGTAGATGCAGAAGACGATCAGGCCGTCGACCGTCGACTCGCGGTCGATCGTGCCGGCCACCGCCCCGAGGAACAGCGGCAGCGTGCAGCCGATCGATGCGATGGCGTACGACACGCCGAACACGAACATCGACCCGACCGTGCGCTCGCGGCCGCCCCGGTCGAGTCGGGGCAGCGCCACCGACAGCTCGAAGCCGCACAGCATGGCCACCCCCAGCGCCACCAGGGCCAGCCCGATGACGACCGAGATCCACGGCACGTTCTCGTAGACGGGCAGGGAGGTCAGCTCGACCAGCACCCCGGCCAGGGCGAACACGGCCAGGAACCCGGCCGACACGGCGCAGGCGACCCGCACCGCCTGGCCCACGCCGGCCCGGGGGGCGGCGTCCTCGCCCTCCAGGCCCAGGAAGTACGACAGGTAGGCCGGCAGCATGGCGAACCCGCACGGGTTGACGGTCGCCACCATCCCGAGGGTGAGGTAGAAGGCCCAGGGACCGTCGGGCCCGATGGCGGCGATCACGCCGCGATCCCGAACAGGTCGGTGATCTTCGCCCGCAGCTCGTCCTCGGTCAGGGCGCCGTTGCTCACGTCGAGCACCTTGCCGGCGGCGTCGACGAACACGGTCGTCGGCATCTCGATGCCGCCGAAGTAGGTGAGGGCGCCGTCGTCGACGTCGGTGAAGGTGGGGTAGGAGACGCCCGTGCGGGCGACCGTGGCCAGCGCGTCCTCGGGGGCGTCGCGGTAGGCCATGCCGATCACCGTCACCTGGCCGCCCAGGTCCTGGTGGACCCGCTCGAAGCCGGGCATCTCCTGGATGCACGGCGTGCACCACGACGCGAAGAAGTTGACGACCACCGGCGTGGTGCCGAGCAGCTCGCCGAGCGACCGCTCCGCCCCGCCGTCGAGCGCGCCGAGGCGCACCTCGGCCACGGAGGCCGGTACCTCGCCGCTGGTCGGCGCCAGCTCCACCTCGTCGCTGCTGCTCTGCTCGGTGGCCGACGAGTCGCGGCCGCGGTCGACGACCGCCGCCACCGCGAACGCCGCGACCAGGGCCAACGCGGTCGCGCCGAGCACGATCGGCGGGGAGAGGCGGCGGGGGGCCACCCCGCGACGCTATCGCCGGGCCTGAACGCTCCGGGAATCCGTGCGGGGGCACCGCCGCCGCGGTGCCCCCGCATCGATCCGAGCGCCGCGTTCGCCACTGTGCCGGTGACGGCTACCGGTCGGCGCAGCTAGCGGTGCCTGGGTGTCGTTCGTCCCGTGTCCGATCCCGGGTCGTCTCATGCGATGCGGACAATGGCCACCTCCAGGAGGTGATCGGGGATGGGGATGTCGGGCAGCTGATCCTCGGGCCGGGGCAGCTTCGGGGGCCGGCCCCGACGCCGCTTGGTGGCCAGGATCTTCCCGTTGAGGAAGAGCTGCCCACCCCACACACCCCACGGCTCACGCCGCTCGAGGGCACCCTCGAGGCAGGGGATGAGCGCCGGGCAGGTGGCGCAGATGTGCTTGGCCCGGGCGATGTCCTGGAGCTCCTCGCTGAAGAACATGGTGGCCAGCCGGCCGCTGCCGTCGTTGCAGCGGGCGTGTGCCCACCAGCCGTCCTCGGTGGCGAGGAGCTCGGGTTCTGGCTCTTCGGCCTCGCTGTTCCCGTAGGAACCGGGTCTGGTGAGGTCGAGGATCTCGTCTGGTTCGGTTGCGGTGGGGGCGCTCATCTGCCCATTCCCCTCTTGTTTTCCTTGTGCGAGATACTTCGTCGTCGTCAGGTATCGGTTCGGTGTCTGTTGGTGTGAGATGCGCCCGGACAAAGAGAAAGGCCGCCGGGTGATCCCGACGGCCTTTGGGAGTTGCGCCTTGCGCCTGAGGGTGTCAGGGGAAGCGCTCCAACGGCCGTCGGGTGGGTCGATCGGTCATGAACCGGTGGAAGCCCTGCTTGCCGATCGTCTCCTGGAGCCACGGGGTGGCGTAGGCAGACGCGGCAATAGCCGGGATCACGAGGTTGGCGACAGGGCACACACCGGGGCGCGCGACACCGGCGGGTACGAAGCCGCCCATATGCGTGGTGCCGGTGCTCATCGTCCTGTTCCGTCCTCTCGTCGGCCCAGGGGCCTCAGGTGGGGATTGCTGTACGCCGGTGCGGTAGACCCGGTGCCGTACTAGGTCATCATCCGGCGCAGCACGGCGTCAATGGATTAAACGGATCTGGCGCGTATCGTATGTCACACGGCAGGAATGGTGCGCCGGTCGCGCACCGGCCGTGGTCAGGCATGCCCGGCGACGTCAGGGGCTGCCGGGGGCGAGGGATCGGCCGGGTCGGCCACCGTCGCCCCCACGCGGAACAGGTGGTCGCGGTACCAGCGCAGCTCGTTGACGCTCTCGCGGATGTCGTCGAGCGCCCGGTGGGTCGTCTCCTTGCGGGGCGCCCGCTCGACCACGTCGGGCGACCACCGCAGGGCCAGCTCCTTGATGGTCGACACGTCGACCGACCGGTAGTGCAGGTAGTTCTCGATGTCGGGCAGGTAGGCCGCCAGGAACCGGCGGTCGGTGCCGATCGAGTTGCCGCACAGCGGCACCGACCGGGGGGCGGGCACGTGCTCGCGGATGAAGTCGAGGGTGGCGGCGCCGGCGTCGGCCAGCGTGATGGTGGAGGCGGCGATGGCGGGCAGCAGCCCGCTGCGGGTGTGCATCTCGCGCACCACCGGCTCCATGGCGTCGAGCGCCTCTGCGGGCTGGTGGACGACGAGGTCCGGCCCCTCGGCCACGATGTCGAGCTGGTCGTCGGTGACGAGCGTGGCGATCTCGACGATCACGTTGCGGGCCGGGTCGAGTCCTGTCATCTCGAGGTCCATCCACACGAGCACGATGCGGACACTAGACCCGGGTCGGAGCCCCGGCGGACCGCGCCCGGCGGGCGATGATGGCGGTCGTGCTCGACATCCCCGTGCTGCGGATCGACCCCGACCTGCCCCTGCCGGCCTACGCCCGGCCCGGCGACGCCGGGGCCGACCTGGTCGCCCGGGAGGGGGCGGTGCTGCGGCGGGCCGGGGGCCGGGCCCGCATCCCCACCGGCCTCGCGCTGGCCATCCCCGACGGCTGGGCCGGGCTCGTCCTGCCCCGCAGCGGGCTGGCTCTGCGCCACGGCGTGACCTGCCTCAACACCCCGGGCCTCATCGACAGCGGCTTCCGCGACGAGCTGGCTGTGCTGCTGGTCAACACCGACCCGGACGCCGACTACGAGGTCCACCGCGGCGATCGCATCGCCCAGCTCGTCCTCCAGCGCGTCGAGCACGCCAGGTTCGCACCCGTGGACAGGCTGGCGCCGTCCGAGCGGGGCACCGGCGGCTTCGGTCACACCGGCCGCTGACGCCTGGGGCCGGTCGCCCGCCCGCTCGGACCTGCCACCGGGGGCTCAGTCGGCGTCGTCGTCGTCGTCGGTGTCCGAGAGGCGCTTGACCAGCACCAGCCGTCGGCCGCCGTCGGTCAGCGACCAGTCGTCGACGCTGTTGTCGAGGACCGCCGCGGCCACCTCGGGAACCGCGGTGACGCCGCCGGCCGACCCGGGGACCAGCACCAGCTCGATGCGCAGGCCGTCGGGCACCACGTCGTAGACGACCGCCAGCGTGCCCTCGCCGTCGGGCTCGGGGGCCAGCAGGGCGGCGGCCTCGCCCACGGCCAGCCGCAGCTGCTCGACCTCGCGGTACGTGAACCCGGCCCGGGTGGCCAGCCCGGCCGCCCCGGCCCGGGTGATGCGCACGGCCGCCGACGTCGCCGGCACGCTGAGCCGGATGCTCTCGGTCACGGTGGGATCCACGCCGAGCCGGAGCCTAGGGAGCCGCGGCCGCCGGGTCACATCTGGGGGACCCCAGCGGGCGCCTACGGCCGGATGACCTCGTCGGCCGCCTTGTCCTCCCGCTGGCCCAGGTAGACGGGGTGGCGCAGGCGGCCCTCGTCGGTGATCTCGCCGTAGGACACCTCGACCACCAGCTCGGGCCGGACCCAGTTGGCGCCCTTGCGGTCCCGGGCCGGCGGCGGCGGGTCGAACGGGCAGGCGTCGGTGCCGCGCGACGCCAGCTCGGCGCCCAGCCGGTCGAGCTCGGCCGAGGTCAGCCCGGACCCGACCCGCCCGGCGTAGCGCAGCACCCCGTCGCCGGCCTCGTCGTGGTAGCCCACCAGCAGCGACCCCAACCGGCCCTCGCGGTTGCCGAGCCCGCCGCTCCACCCGCCCACCACGAACTCGTCGTGGTGGCGGACCTTGACCTTGATCCACGTGCGGGTTCGCCCGCCCGGCAGGTAGGGGGCGTCGGTGCGCTTGGCCACGACGCCCTCGAGTCCCTGGCGGCTGACGGCGGCCAGCAGCTCGGCGCCGTCGTCGTACACCGGGGCCACGTCCACGCCGGCCGGCAGGTCGTCGGCCAGCTGGTCGAGCAGCCGGCGCCGGTCGCGCCACGGCAGCCCGGTCACGTCGTGGCCGCCCAGCGCCAGCAGGTCGAACACCACGTAGGCGACCGGCACCTCCGCGGCCCGGCGCC
>DASXRH010000405.1:0-2382 GCA_036506715.1 Acidimicrobiales bacterium | reverse complement strand
CGCGGCCACGAGGTGCGGCTGCCGTTGCGCGACGCCGGCATCGCCGGCCTGTCGTCGCTCGGCAGCCCCGAGGAGACGTTCGCCCGCGGCCTCGACGTGGCCGTCAGCCTGGGCGGCGACGGCACCGTGCTGCGCACGGTCGACATGGTGGCGGCGGAGGGGGTGCCGCTCATGGGGGTCAACGTCGGCCAGCTCGGGTACCTGACCGAGGTCGAGCCGCAGGGGCTGCGGATGGCGCTCAAGCGGTTCCTGGCGGGCTCGTACGAGGTCGAGGAGCGGATGCTGCTCCAGGTGACGGTGGACGCTCCCAGCTTCGAGGCCTCGCCCGACGCCGACGGCCGCCACTCGTCGCCCGACGCCCGCTCGTTCCAGGCCCTCAACGAGGCGGTGCTGGAGAAGACGCCGATGGGGCACACCGTGCGGCTTGGTGTCAGCATCGACGGCGAGACCTTCACCCCCTACGCTGCGGACGGCTTGATCGTCGCCACCCCCACGGGGTCGACGGCGTACGCGTTCTCGGCGCGGGGACCGATCGTCGAGCCGACCCATCGCTGCCTGCTGATGACACCCGTCTCGCCGCACATGCTGTTCGACCGCTCGCTGGTGCTGGCCCCGGCCGCGCGCGTCCGCATCGAGGTGGTGGGCGACCGGTCGGCCACGCTGTCCGTCGACGGCCACAACCTGGGTACGCTCGGCCGGGGCGACGCCGTGACCTGCACCGCCGCCCCGCTGTCGGTGCGGTTCGTGACGTTCGGGCCCCGCGACTTCCTGCGCATCCTCAAGACCAAGTTCGGGTTGAGCGACCGGTGAGCGGCGGCGGGAGGCGACGGTGCTGGTAGAGCTGGCGGTGCGCGACCTGGGGGTCATCGCCGAGCTGCGCCTGGTGCTCGGTACTGGCATGACCGCCGTGACCGGTGAGACCGGCGCCGGCAAGACGATGGTGGTCGACGCCATCGAGCTGCTGGTGGGCGGCCGGGCCGACCCGCTGCTGGTGCGCACCGGGGCCGAGGAGGCGTGGGTCGAGGGCCGGTTCGTGCGGCCGGGCGCGACCGGCGACGAGGCCGAGGTGGTCGTCGCCCGGGCCATCCCCCGTTCGGGGCGCAGCCGGGCCTACGTGGACGGCCGGCTGGCCACCGCCGGCGAGCTGGCCGAGCTGGGCGCGGCGCTGGTCGACCTCCACGGCCAGCACGCCCACCAGTCGCTGCTGCACCCGGGCGCCCAGCGGGCCGCGCTCGACCGCTTCGGCGACGTCGACCTGGCGCCGCTGGCCGAGGCCCGCCGGGCCGTCCAGGCCATCGTCGACGAGCTGGCCACCATGGGCGGCGACGAGCGGGCCCGGGCCCGCGAGCTCGATCTGGTCCGCTACCAGGTGGCCGAGATCGAGGGTGCCGCCCTCAGCGGGCCCGACGAGGACGAGGCGCTCGAGGTCGAGGAGGACGCCCTGGCCGACGCCACCGCCCACCGCGAGGCGGCGGCGCTGGCGCTGGCCGCGCTCAGCGGCGACGGCGAGACCGGGGCGGCCGAGGGCGCGGTCTCGGCCGCCGACGCCGTCGGCGCCGCCGTGGCCGCCGTGGCCGGCCGGGCGCCGTTCCGGGCCGCGGAGGGGCGGCTGCGGGCGGTGGCGGCCGAGGTCACCGACGTGGCCGGCGAGCTGCGGGCCGCGGGCGAGGCCATCGACGAGGACCCCGAGCGCCTCGACCGGGTGCGCGAGCGGCGCCAGCTGCTGCGCGACCTGCGCCGCAAGTACGGCGAGACGGTGGGCGAGGTCATCGCCGAGGGCGACCGGCTGGCGGCCCGCCTGGCCCAGCTCGAGGACCACGACCGCCGGGCCGCCGAGCTCGACGATCAGCTGGCCCTGGCCCGCAAGGCCGAGGCCGCGGCCGCCGCCGTGGTGGCCGAGGCCCGCCGGGCGGCAGCTGCCCCGCTGGCCGCCCGCATCCAGGCCAACCTGGTCGAGCTGGCCATGCCCAAGGCCGAGGTGGCGGTGTCGGTGGGTGGCGACGACCCCGGCGACGAGGTCGAGATCCTGCTCGCCGCCAACCCCGGCACGCCGCCACTGCCGCTGGCCAAGGTGGCCTCGGGTGGCGAACTGGCGCGGACCATGCTCGCGTTGCGTCTCGTGCTCACCGACGCGCCGCCCACCCTGGTGTTCGACGAGGTCGACGCCGGCATCGGCGGCAGCGCCGCGCTGGCCGTCGGCCGGTCGCTCGCGCGGCTGGCGACCCAGCACCAGGTGCTGGTGGTGACCCACCTGCCGCAGGTGGCGGCCTACGCGGACGCCCACGTGCAGGTGGCCAAGCAGAGCGACGAGGCCACCACCGTGTCGCAGGTGACCGTGCTCGACCACGCCGAGCGGGTCGTCGAGCTGTCGCGCATGCTGTC
>DASXRH010000404.1:0-2306 GCA_036506715.1 Acidimicrobiales bacterium | reverse complement strand
GGCACGACCGCCCCCAGCGAGAAGGCGACGAACGACGAGGCACCGGCACCGATGGGCGACCCGAGCCTGGACGGATCGATGCCCAGCTCCTCGCGGGCGTGGGTCTCGAGGGCGGTGTCGGGGTCGCTCATCATGGCCTCGGCCATCTCGCGGGCCTGGGCGGGATCGAGCCCCCGCGCCTGGTAGATCCCCGCCAGCTCCTCGGTCTCGTGCTCGGGCCGGCGGCGCAGCTCGGTGGCCTCGAGGGCCAGCTCGCGCTGGAGCAGCTCGGCCTGGACCCGCATCGAGTTGTACTCGCCGGCCGCCATCGAGATGGCCCCCGACACCAGCCCGGCCAGGCCCGCCAGCCGCACCACGGCCGGCGCCGGGTCGGCCCCGGCCACGCCGAGGATGAGGCCCATGTTGCTGACCAGCCCGTCGCTCACCCCGAACACGGCGGCCCGGGCCGAACCGCCCTGGACGTCGCGGTGGTGGTGCTCGGGGTGGGGCGACGGCACCCGGGGGGAGTCCGGGGGCGGCGGGCGCCGCCGGCGGGTGGGGTGGGTGTCGCGGGTGGCCACGCCGCGACGGTATCCATCGCGCGGCCCTCGCCCTACGCTGCTGGGGCCATGCCCACCCGCTACGACCTCGACCGCGCCGCGCTCGCCGACCTGTTGGACGGCGAGCCGCGCTACCGCGTCGACCAGGTGTGGGACGGCCTGCACCGCCAGCTCGCCACCCCGGGCGAGCTGACCGCGCTGCCCAAGGCGCTGCGGGCCCGGCTCGACGACGAGCTGCCTCCGGCCCTGGCCCGGGTGGCCGAGTCGGCCACGCCCGGCGGCGACACCGTCAAGTGGCTGTTCGGTCTCGAGGGCGGGGCCCGGGTCGAGACCGTGCTCATGCACTACCGGGACCGCACCACCGTCTGCGTGTCGACCCAGGCCGGGTGCGCCATGGGCTGCGGGTTCTGCGCCACCGGCCAGGGCGGGTTCGAGCGCCACCTGAGCACCGGCGAGATCGTCGAGCAGGTGGTGCGGGCCGCCCGACGGGCCCGCGACGACGGGCGGCGGCTGGGCAACGTCGTGTTCATGGGCATGGGCGAGCCGCTAGCCAACTACGACCGGGTGTGGCCCGCGGTCGAGCGCATCCACGGCGACCTCGGCCTGTCGGCCCGCCACCTCACCCTGTCGACGGTGGGGCTGGTGCCCGGCATCCGCCGGCTGGCAGCCGAGGACCTGCCGGTCAACCTGGCCGTGTCCCTCCACGCCGCCAACGACACCCTGCGCGACGAGCTGGTGCCGATCAACAAGCGCTACCCGCTGTCGGTCCTCATGAGTGCCTGCGCCGACCACCTGCGGGCCAAGGGCCGCCGCCTGTCGTTCGAGTGGGCGCTCATCGACGGCACCAACGACCGCCGCAGCGACGCCGTCGAGCTGGCCGAGCTGGCCCGCACCCTGCCCCTGGCCGCCCATGTGAACCTCATCCCCCTCAACCCCACCCCCGGCTACCGCACCAGGGGCACCCCCCGCGAGGGCGTCCGCCGGTTCCGCCGGTGGCTCGAGGACCAGGGGGTCAACGCCACGATCCGGCGCAACCGCGGCACCGACATCGACGCCGCCTGCGGCCAGCTCGCCGCCCGGGTCGAGCTGACCGCCACCCGCAGTCGCGGCTGACCGCCCGGGCCCACGCACGCGCTCAGCGCACCAGCACGGTCACCCCCTCGCCGGCACGGATGGCGTCGACCAGCACCTCGCCCTGCCGGACCCGGGCGCCGGACCACACGACCGCCCGCACCAGCGTGCCCGCGACCCGGGCGCCCCGGCCCACGACGCTGGCGCCACCGCTGGCGGCCAGGTTGGCGGCCAGGTAGCGGGCGGGGGTGCCGCAGTCGAGGCACGGGCCGTCCCACCGCACCACCTCGACCCGGTCCTCGGCCAGGCGGGCCCGCCACGACACCTCCCACAGCCCCGACGGCACCGGGGCCAGCCGGGTCACCTCGGCCGCCGGCATGAGCGCGGCGGCGACGGCGCTCGCCGGCCGGTCCGGGGGCCACAGCCGGTCCTCGCCGGCCACCAGGAGTCGGACCCGCTCCCGGTCCCAGCCGGCCACGAACCCGGCGAGATCGCCGGGCGCCCACGTGTCGCTGTTGAGCGCCAGCACGCCCCGGCCGGCGGACCACTTGCGCAGCAGGGCCAGCGCACCGGCGGTGCCCAGCGCCTCGCCCTCCTCGACCGACACGTGCACCCGGCCGTCGAGGTGGTCCTCGATGGCGCCCCGGTCGTGGTGGACGTTGACCGCCACCGTGGCCGGGTCGGTCGCGCCGACGG
>DASXRH010000403.1:0-3794 GCA_036506715.1 Acidimicrobiales bacterium | reverse complement strand
ATCCGTTGACGATGTACTCGTCGCCGTCGCGCACGGCCGCGCAGCGGAGGTTGGCGAGGTCACTACCGGCCTGCGGCTCGCTGAAGCCCTGGCACCAGTGCTCGGTGGCCCCGATGATCCCGGGCAGCCAGCGCTGCTGCCGGTCCTCGCCGGCCCAGCGCATGATCATCGGGCCGATCTGCCAGATGCCGTTGGCGTTGTAGAGCCCGGGGGTGCGGACCTCGGCCATGACCTCGGCGTAGACGACGTTCTGCATGGTGGTGGCCTCGCGACCGCCCCAGCGCCGGGGCCAGTTGATGGCCGCCCACCGGCCGGCGTGCAGCCGCTGCTGCCAGGCCTGGCGGCGGGCCATCGTGCGGCGGGTCTCGTCGGCGTGGCCGGCGCCGATCTCGGTGCCGTCGGTGAAGTCGGGCAGGTTGGCGTCGAGCCACGCCTGCAGCTCGGAGCGGAACGCCTCGTCCTCGGCGGCGTAGGCGAAGTCCACGCCCCCGCAAGCTAACACTCATGTCATCTACGGTGCGGCCCGTGGACTTCACGTTCGACGAGCAGCAGGAGGCCCTCCGCTCGGTCGCCCGCTCGTTCCTGGCCGCCGAGGTGGCCGGCCCGCCGCTGCGGGCGCTGCTCGCCGACCCCGGCGGCATCGACGCGCTGTGGGACCGCACGGTCGCGCTCGGGTGGCCCGGCCTGCTCGTGCCCGAGGCCCACGGCGGGGCCGGCTCGGGGATGCTGGAGGCCACCGTGCTGTGCGAGGAGATGGGGGCGCTGCCGCTGCCCGGCCCGTGGCTGTCGTCGGCGGTCGCGGCCACGCTGGCGGCGGTCCACCTGGGCGACGACGAGCTGCTCCCCGACCTGGCCGCCGGCGCCCGCCGGGCCACCGTGGCCGTCGAGGAGGGCGGTGCCGGCGACCCGCTGGCCGGGGTCACCACCACGGCCCGCCCCGCCGGCGGCGGCTGGCGGCTCGACGGCCACAAGCCGGTGGTGATCGACGGCGACACCGCCGACGTGGCCTACGTGGTGGCCCGGGACGGCGACGGCCTCGCCGCGTTCGCCGTCGACGACCCGCGCGGCGAGCCGGTGCCCGGCCTCGACGTCACCCGGGCGCTGGCCCGCCTCGTCCTGGCCGACCGCCCGGCCCGCCGGGTCGGCCCCGCCGGCGATCAGCGGGCGCTGCTGGCCCGCGTGGTCGACGACATCGGCATCGCCCTGTGCGCCGAGAGCGTGGGGGCCTGCGACCGGGCCCTGGCCATGGCGACCGAGTACGCGAAGCAGCGGGTCCAGTTCGGTCGGCCCATCGTCACCTTCCAGGTGATCAGGCACAAGCTCGTCGACATGCTCCACCAGCTGGAGCTGGCCCGGGTGGCCACCCACCACGCGGCGTGGGCCAGCGCCGTCGACGACCCCGGGCGGGAGCCGGCCGCCGCGCTGGCCAAGGGGTTCGTGGCCGAGGCCGCCACGATGATCACCGGCGAGAACATCCAGGTGCACGGCGGGGTCGGGTTCACGTGGGACGTCGACTGCCACCTGCTGTTCCGCCGGGTCAAGGCCAACGACGTCCTGTTCGGCAGGCAGGGCTGGCAGCGCCGGCGGCTCGCGGACCTCGTCGTGGACACTCTGTGAACCCGTAGGGTGCGGCGGTGCGGTCCCACGAGTTCAGCTTCGAGGTCGAGGCCACGCCCGACGAGGTGTGGCGGTCGCTGCACCCCCGCCTGGAGCGGGGCGTGATCGAGCACGGCGACGTGCGCATCGAGATCGTCCACCCCGGCGACGAGCACGGCGTCGGCCTGGTGCGCCACTGCACGTTCCGCGTGCCCCGCTACCTGCTCAGCGGGGGTGTGGGCCGGTCGTGGGAGGTGGTGACCGAGTCGCGCCCGGGCGAGTGGTCCCGCTACGAGGCGGTGGGCAAGCCGCTGTGGTCGCGGGCCAGCGGCTGGCACCGCATCGAGGCCGTGGGCGGCGGGCGCACCTCGGTGACCTTCGGCGAGACGTACGAGGCCTTCCACCCTCTGGCCCGCCGCCTGCTCGAGGCCCGGGTCCACCGGTTCATCTCGGCCGACAACGACGTGCTGGTCCGGCAGGCGGTGGAGCGGGGCGTGGCGGCGCAGCGCCGGCGCTCCCCCCGCCGCACCTGACCCGGCGCGGCCTCACCCGCCGGCGAGAGCGGCGCCCGGTCAGGCCGGCGAGCCGAACGGTGTGCCGAACCGGTCGCGGTGGGCGACCTCGGCCACCGGCCGGCGCCGGGGCGGCCCGAGCGCGACCGCCGGTCGCCCGACCGGTACCACCACCAGCGGGCGCACGCCGGCCGGCAGGCCCACCGCCGCGGCCAGTGCGCCGGGGTCCTGGACGGCCAGCGTGGTCATCGCCGAGCCGTAGCCGAGCGCCGCCGCCGCCAGCAGCAGGTTCTGGGCGGCCGGGAACACCGACGAGGCCAGCACGGCCGGCGGCACGCCGGCCCGCCCGTCGCCGGCCAGCACCACCAGCACCGGCGCCCCGCCGTGGCCGCGGGCCACGAAGTCGTCGACGGCGGCGGCGAAGGGGGCGCCCGGCCCCCGCTGCGTGTGGGCTCGGCCGCCCGCCTCCCACACCCGCCGGGCCACGTCGTCGACCGCCGCCCGCACGGCGGCGTCCCGCACGACCACGAACACCCAGGGCTGGCGGTTCTCGGCGCTGGGCGCGTGGGTGGCGGCCCGCACGATGGTGACCAGGTCGGCGTCGGGCACCGGGTCGGCCGTGTACGCCCGGCACGCCCGCTGCGCGAGCAGGTGGTCGATCACGTCCACCGGCCTAGCCCCTGCCGGGGAGGTCCCGCTTGACCACCTTGCCCGTGGCGTTGCGGGGCAGCTCGGCGAGGAAGGTGACCGTGCGGGGGACCTTGTAGTCGCTCAGGCGCTCGGCGCAGAAGGCCCGCAGCTCGTCGGCCGTCACCGAGAGGCCCGGGGTGGGGACCACCCAGGCGCCCACGTCCTCGCCCAGCACCGGGTGCGCCACGCCGGCCACCGCCGCCTCCTGCACGCCGGGGTGCTCGTACAGCACGGCCTCGACGTCGGTTGCGTGCACGTTGTTGCCGCCCCGGATGATCACGTCCTTGCGCCGGCCGACGATGTAGAGGAAGCCGTCCTCGTCGAGGTAGGCGAGGTCACCCGAGTGCAGCCAGCCGTCCCGCCAGGCGTCGGCGGTGGCCTCGGCGTCGCGGAAGTACTCCCGCTCGCGGCCGGGGTTGCGCACGGTCAGCTCGCCGATTTCCCGGGCGGCCAGGGGCAGGCCGTCGTCGTCGACGATGCGGAACTCGGTGGGCGGCACCGGCCGGCCCACCGAGCCGACCCGGCGGGAACGCTCCTCGGGGGGCATGAAGCAGAAGGCCGGCCCGGCCTCGGTCATACCCCACGAGTTCGACACCATGGCCTGGGGCAGCCGGTCCTCGAGCAGGGTCAGGGTGCCGGGGGCGATCGGGGCGCTGCCCAGCGAGCAGATCGTGATCGACGACAGGTCGGCCGCCTCGAACCGGGGGCTGGCCACCAGCAGCTCGGCCATGGCCGGCACCAGGAACGTGGCCGCCGGGCGCCGCCGCTCGACCACGTCGAACCAGCGGTCGACGTCGAAGCGGGGCATGTAGAGCAGGGGCATGCCCAGCTTCATCGGGTTGTAGGTGGAGGCGATGCCGGCGAAGGTGAACATCGGCGAGGCGTGGAGCCACCCGGCCCGGCCCCAGCGGGGCAGGCCGTTGGGCATCATGGCCACGTTGCGGTGGCGCACGACCACGCCCTTGGGCCGGCCGGTGGTGCCCGAGGTGTACATGA
>DASXRH010000402.1:0-8911 GCA_036506715.1 Acidimicrobiales bacterium | reverse complement strand
CGGAGGTCCAGAAGAAGCGGTTGGCGTCGTCCAGCGCGGGCTGCACCCGGAAGGGCGCGTCGGTCACTTCTTCGCCACGCGCTCGGCGAGGGTGATCGCGGTGACGATGCCCTCGTCCTGGAACTTGCCGGTCCCGTGGCTCACCGGGGTGGTGTCGACGTCGGTGGCCTGGGCCCGCAGCGCCCCTACGGTCGCCTGCTCGGGCGGGATGTGGGCGAAGGGGTCGTAGCTGAAGTTGGCGATGGCGTTGCGGTGGGTGATGCGGTGGATGTCCTCGTCGGGCAGCCCGTCGAGGTACTTCATCGCCGCCTCGGGGGCGTGGGGCCATGTCGAGTCGGAGTGGGGGTAGTCGCACTCCCAGTGGATGTGGTCGGGGTTGAGGTGGTGGCGCACCTCCATGCCCACGGCGTCGTCGATGAAGCAGGTGAGCACGTGCTCGTTGAACACCTGGCTGGGCAGCTTGTCCCCGAAGTCCTGGTTCGTCCACGCCCGGTGGTGCTGGTACACGTAGTCGAGCCGTTCCAGGAAGTAGGGCACCCAGCCGATGCCGCCCTCGCTGAGCGCGATGCGGAGGCCGGGGAACTTGCGGAACACCGGCGACCACACCAGGTCGGCCGCGCACTGCACGATGTTCATGGGCTGGAGCGTGATCATCGTGTCGATGGGCGCGTCCATGGCGGTGATGACGGTCTGCGACGACGAGCCGATGTGCAGGCAGATGACGGTGCCGACGTCCTCGCAGGCGGCGAGGAAGGGGTCCCAGTAGTCGCTGTGCCAGCTGGGCCGGCCGAGCTTCTCGGGGTTCTCGGAGAAGGTGACGGCATGGCAGCCCTTGTCGGCCATGCGCCGGACCTCGGCGGCCATCAGCTCGGCGTCCCAGAAGGGCGGGACCGCCAGCGGGATCATGCGGCCGGGGTAGGTGCCGCACCAGTCCTCGACGTGCCAGTCGTTGTAGGCCCGGAGGAGCTCGATGGCGACGTCCTTGTCGTCGCAGGTGGAGAAGAGCTGCCCGGTGAACCCGGCCAGGCTGGGGAAGTTGAGCGAGCCCAGCACGCCGTTGACGTTCATGTCCCGGATGCGCTCGTGGATGTCGTAGCACCCGGGCCGCATCTCGGAGAACGCCAACGGGTCGAGCCCGTACTCCTCGGGCACCCGGCCGGCCACGGCGTTGAGGCCCACGTTGGGCAGGGCCGCGCCCTCGAACATCCACAGCTCGCGCCCGTTGTCCTGGACCTGGATGTACGGCGCCCGCTCGGCGGCCCGGCCCGACAGCCGGCCCTCGAAGAGGTCGGGCGGCTCGACCACGTGGTCGTCGACGCTCACCAGGATCAGATCGTCGACCTGCATGCCTCGTCCCCCCGAGGGTGATATGTGACGTTGCTGTTAGATTATCGCCCGGTGGAGACGGCGCAACCGGCCCGAGTGCCCGAGACGCTGACCGGGCGGCGCCTGCTGGCGGGCGCGTCGACCCGCATCGGTGCCGCCCCCGGTCGCCCGGCCGGACGGGGGTGCTGAGTAGCGTGCGAGCGATGGACGCCAGCGTGGTGCGGAGGCCGCCCTTCGGGAGCAACCCGCTGGTGGGCGAGCGGGGCACCGACACCCAGCGCCGCATCCTGGGCGCCGCCCTCGAGGTGTTCGCCGAGGCCGGGTTCGCCGAGTCGCGGGTCGAGCTCATCACCGCTCGGGCCGGCTGCTCGCGGCCCGCGTTCTACCAGTACTTCTCCAGCAAGGACGCCGTGTTCTGGACCCTGGCCGGCCAGCTCGGCCAGGAGATGGTGGACCAGGCCGAGCGGCTCGGCCGTGTCACCCCCGACGCCGAGGGGCTCGCCCACTTCACAGCCTGGATCGGCGAGTTCATGGCGCTCCACGAGGCGTGGTCGCCGGTGTTCGCCTCGTTCCAGGCCGCCAGCCGCGATCACCAGCCCCAGGCCCGCCGGTCGAGCGGCATCGCCGACCGCACGGCCGCAGCCCTGCTGCGGGCCTTCGGCCTCGACGAGACGCCCCGCTACGCCACCCTGGTCAACAACCTGGTGTCGGTGCTGATCCGGTGCAGCTTCTACGCCGAGCAGGCCCCGGCCGAGACCAGCGCCCAACCGCTGGTCGACGGGGTGGCGCAGCTGTTCCACCGCACGCTGGAGGGCCCGGTCGAGGGCGTGAACGTCGTCCGCTCCGGCCGGCCCCGGCGCCGGGGCACGGCGGCCGCCGCCCCCGAGCCCAGCGCCGACGCCCGCCCGCTGCGCCCCCGGGGCGAGAAGACCCGGCTGCGACTGCTCGACGCCGGCGCCGCCGTGCTGCCCGCCCGCGGCTACCACGACGCCCGGGTCGACGACATCGTGGCCGCCGCCGGCGTCAGCCACGGCACCTTCTACCGCTACTTCGACAACAAGGACGACTTCTTCCGCGTGCTGGCCGAGGCCGCGTCGTCGCGCATGATCGACCTCGTCGACGAGCTCGACCTCGACGCCCCGCCCGACCAGATGCGGGCCTGGCTGCGCCGGTGGCTGGCCGCCTACCGGTCCGACGGCGGAGTCATCAGCACCTGGCAGGAGATGAAGGCCAACGAGGAGCTGTTCGCCTTCTCCCAGCGCGTGGCCGCCTCGGTGTTCACCCGGCTGGTGCGGATGCTGCAGCGGCGCGACTTCGGCAACCCCGTGGTCGACGCCACCACCCTGCTCGCCCTCATCGAGCGGGTGCCCTACAGCGTCTACACCCTGCGCTTCACGACCGAGGACCACGCCGTCGAGAACATGCTCGTCACCATCCGGCGCGGGTTCCTCGCCCGGCCCGACTGATGGACCTCGAGTTCACCGACGAGCAGCAGGAGCTGCGGCGGACGGCCCGGTCGGTGCTGGCCGCGGCCTGCCCGCCGGCGGTGGTGCGGGCCGTCCACGAGGGCCGGGGCGACGGCGCCGGGCTGTGGTCGACGCTGGTCGGGCTCGACTGGCCGGCGCTCGGCCTGCCCGCCCACCACGGCGGCCTCGGGCTCGGGTTCCCCGAGGTCGCGATCGTGGTCGAGGAGCTCGGTCGGGTGGTGGCCCCCGGACCGTTCCTGGCCACGGTGACCCAGTTCGCTCCGGTGCTGGTCGAGGCGGGGACGGCGGCGTTCCTGCCCGGGGTGGCCGGCGGCACCGTCACCGGCACGCTGGCGCTGGCCGAGGGCGGCCGGTGGGAGCTCGACGCGGTGCACACCACCGCCCGCCGGGCGGGAGACGGCTGGGTGCTCGACGGGGTGAAGTCCCACGTGCTCGGCGGCGGCACCGCCACCGAGCTGGCGGTCGTGGCCCGCGGTGAGGCCGGGCCGGGGGTGTTCGTGGCGCCGGGCACGGCGGTGGACGCCGTCGGGAACCCCGTGATCGACCCCACCCTGCCCGTGGCCACGGTCACCCTGGCCGGCGTGGAGGTCGGGGGCGACCGGGTGATCGTCGAGCCGGGCGACCCCGCCGCCGCGCAGGTCGTCGAGCGGGCCCTCCAGCAGGCCACGGTGGCGCTGGCGCTCTCGACCGTGTCCACCTGCCGGGCCATCTTCGAGGTCACGGTCCAGTACGCCAAGGACCGCCATCAGTTCGGCCGGCCCATCGGGTCGTTCCAGGCGCTCAAGCACCGGCTGGCCGACTGCTACCTGGCCGTCGAGCGGGCGAACGCGCTGGCCTGGTTCGCGGCCCTGACCATCGCCGAGGACGACGACCGGCGGGCCGTGGCCACGGCCATGGCCAAGGCCGCCGCCGGCGACTGCCAGCGGCTGCTCACCCGCGACGGCCTCCAGCTCCACGGAGGCATCGGCTTCACCTGGGAGAACGATCTCCACTTCCTGCTGAAGCGGGCCAAGGCCGGCGACCTCCTGTTGGGGACCGCCGCCACCCACCGGGCCCGGCTCGCCCGGCTGCTCGGCCTGGAGGCGGCATGAGGCTCCGCTTCGACGACTCGGTCGCGGCGTTCCGGACCGAGCTGCTGGCGTGGCTGGCCGCCAACCGGCCGTCGCCCGAGGAGATGGCCGCCGACCCGTCCGTGTCGACCGGCCACGCCCCCGCCTGGGCCCGGCGCTGGACCCGGGCGATGTTCGACGCCGGCTGGCTGGTGCCGGGCTGGCCGCCCGAGCTGGGCGGCCGCAACGCCGGGCCGATCGAGACCCTCGTCTACCTCGAGGAGCTGGCGGCCGCGGGGTTGCCCCGCACCACCAACGTCCAGGGCCTGGGCATCGTGGCCCCGTCGATCGTCGACTACGGCACCGAGGCGCAGCGGCGCGAGTTCGCCCTGCCGATCCTGCGGGGGGAGATGACCGCCTGCCTGGGCATGAGCGAGCCGGGCGCCGGCAGCGACCTGGCGTCGCTGGCCACCCGGGCCGTGCTCGACGGCGACCACTGGGTCGTCAACGGCCAGAAGGTGTGGACGTCGGGCGCCAACTACGCCGACTTCTGCTTCCTGTTCTGCCGCACCGAGCCCGACGCCCCGAAGCACCACGGCATCTCGATCCTGCTGGTGCCGATGGACACCCCGGGCATCACGGTCCGCCCCCTGCCCGAGATCGTCCACCCCGAGCACCCCGACCTCAACGAGGTGTTCCTGACCGACGTGGTGGTGCCCCGGGACAACCTGGTCGGCGAGCGGGGTGCGGGCTGGGCCATGGCCAACGGGTCGCTCGCCCACGAGCGGGGGATGGTGTGGGTGAGCGCGGTCACGGGGCTGGAGGAGGCGCTGGCCCGGCTGGTGGCCGAGGCGCCGGGGCTGCTCGCCCGCCTGCCGCCCACCGAGCGGGCGCTGGCCGTCGACCAGATCGTGGGGTCGGCCATCGACACCCAGGCGGCCCGGTGCCTCGGCTACCGGGGCTTCGCCCGGCTGGCCCGGGGCAGCACCGCCCCCGAGCAGGCGCTCATGAAGCTCTACGCCAGCGAGGCGCGCCAGCGGCTGGCCCTGGTGGCCGCCGAGATCCAGGGGGCCGACGCCCTGGAGGTGGGGGCGGTGGCCATGGACGGCCACCACGCCGTCGACCAGCCCCAGGGCACCTGGCTGGAGCAGTACTTCCACTCGTTCGGCAACACCATCTCGGCCGGGGCGTCCGAGATCCAGCGCAACATCATCGCCGAGCGGGTCCTCGGTCTGCCCCGTGGCTGACACCGTCGCCGGGCTGCTGGCGGCCCGGTCAGGCGACGCGGGCGGCGGGATCCGCACGGCCGACGCCACCTGCGCCTGGTCCTGGGGCGAGGTGGCGGCCGAGGCGGCGGCCCGTGCGGCGCTGCTGGCCGAGCTGGGCCTGGCCGGCCGCCACGTCGGCGTCCTGCTGCCCAACGTGCCCGAGTTCGCCTTCCTCCTCGCCGCCGGCGCCCTGTCCGGCACCGTCGTCGTCGGCATCAACCCGACCCGGCGGGGCGCCGAGCTGGCGCGCGACGTCCGCCACACCCGCTGCGCCCTGGTGCTGACCGACGCGGCCCAGGCGCCGCTGCTCGCCGGGCTCGACCTCGGCGCCGAGGTCCGGCCGGTCGACGACGGCGGCTGGGACGCGGCGGTGGCCCGCCACCGGGGGACGCCGGTGCCGGCCGCTTTGCCCGGCCCCGACGCCCTCTGGGTGCTGCTGTTCACCTCGGGCTCGACCGGCGCGCCCAAGGCCGTGCGCATGAGCCAGGGGCGGGCGGCCCGCACCGCGGCGGGAGCGGCGGTGGCGTTCGGCCCGGCCGACGTCCTCTACTGCGCGATGCCGCTGTTCCACGGCAACGCCCTGATGGCCAACCTGCTGCCCGGCCTGGCCGCGGGGGCGACCGTCGTGCTGGCTCCCCGGTTCTCGGCCTCGGCCTTCCTGCCCGACGTGCGCCGCCACGCGTGCACGTACTTCAACTACGTGGGACGGGCGCTGTCCTACGTCCTGGCCCAGCCGGAGACGCCCGCCGACGGCGACAACCGGCTGGTGTGGTGCCTCGGATCGGAGGCCTCGCCCCGCGACCGGCGCGAGTTCCGGCGCCGGTTCGGCTGCCACGTGACCGAGGGCTACAGCTCCAGCGAGGGCGGGGTGGTGATCCAGCCGTACCGGGGCATGCCCCCCGAGGCGATGGGCCGGCCGGCGGCGGGCGCCGACGTCGTGGTGGTCGACCCGGCCACCGGCGAGGAGTGCCCGCCGGCCCGGTTCGGCCCCGACCGGCGGCTGCTCAACCCGGGTGCGGCCATCGGCGAGATCGTGGGCCGCGACGCCGCGGCCGAATTCGAGGGCTACTGGGACAACGAGGCGGCCGACGCCGAGCGGACCCGGCGGGGCTGGTACTGGACCGGCGACCTCGGCTACCGGGACGGCGACGGGACCTTCTACTTCGCCGGGCGCACCGCCGACTGGCTGCGGGTGGACGCCGAGAACTTCGCGGCCGGGCCGGTGGAGGCGATCGTCGGCCGGTTCCCGGGGGTGGCGGCCGTGGTGGTCTACGCCGTGCCGGACCCCCGCACCGGCGACCAGGTCATGGCGGCCGTCGAGCTCGACGCCGGCGCCGCCTTCGACCCCGGGGCCTTCGCCGCATTCCTGGCCGCCCAGCCCGACCTCGGCACCAAGTGGGCGCCGCGGTTCGTGCGGGTCGTGGGCGCCATACCGCTGACCGCCACCGGCAAGGTCGACCGCAACCCGCTGCGGGCCGAGCGCTGGGACACGGCCGACCCGGTGTGGTGGTGCCCGCCGGGCGAGCCGGGCGCCGGGTTCCGGCGCCTGACCGCCGCCGACGCCGCCGACCTGCGCCGGGCGTTCGCCGCCGCCGGGCGAGAGGGGATGCTCACGTGAGGTTCGCCGTCACCCACCCGTTGGTCAGCCACCCGTACCACCCCGACCTGGTGACCGGGGCGGGCATCACCGCGGTGGCCACCGCCGCGGAGGCGGCCGGGTTCGGGGCGATCGGCTTCACCGACCACCCCGCCCCGTCCCAGCGGTGGCTCGAGGCCGGCGGGCACGACGCCCTCGACCCCTTCGTGGCACTCGGCTACGCCGCCGCCCACACCACCACGCTGCGGCTCATCCCCAACATCGTCGTGCTCCCCTACCGCAACCCGTTCGTGGTGGCCAAGGCGGCGGCCACCCTGGACGTGGTGTCGGGTGGGCGGTTCACCCTGGCCGTCGGGGCCGGCTACATGAAGGGCGAGTTCGCCGCCCTCGGGGTCGACCACGCCGAGCGCAACGACCTCTTCGACGAGGCCCTCGACGTGCTGGTGGCCATCTGGACCGGCGACGACGTCAGCGTGGAGGGCCGCCACTTCAGCGCCCGCGGGGTCACCGCCCACCCCCGGCCGGTCAGCGATCCCCACCCGCCAGTCTGGATCGGCGGGAACGGCGCCCGGGCCCGCCAACGGGTGGCCGACCGGGGCGATGGCTGGTGCCCGTTCCCCGCCCCCGCGGCGCTGGCCCGCACGGCCCGCACCGTCGCCCTCGACACCCCCGAGCGCCTGGGCGCCGCGGTCGACGACCTGCGCGCCCGCCTCGACGCCGCCGGCCGCGACCCGGCCGGGGTCGACATCGCGTTCTCCAACCCGGCCGGCGGCGACCCGGCGTCGCCGGGGTTCGACGCCGACGCCCACCTCGCCGGCCTCGCCGACCTCGCCGCCCTCGGCGTCACCTGGGTCCAGGTCGGCCTCCCGGGCGACTCGCTGGCCCACGTGGTCGAGACCCTGGAGCGCTACGGCGAGGACGTGATCGCCCGGGTGTGACGATGGCGCCGATGGGGATGCGCACCGCCTACGCCGGCACGATCGGCGTGTGGTATTGCCAGGCGTTCGTGCAGAGCAGCGACGATGTACCGCTGCCCGTGGAGGCCTTCGCCGGCCAGGCCAACGGGCTGTGCGGGGCAGCGGTGCCCGGGGCGCTGTTCCTGACGGTGGTCCCGAACCACGTCGACGTGCACGTCACGGTCGAGGTGCACGATGCGGTACCCCCGTTCGGCGACGAGTGGGAGGACATCGTCGAGGTGTCGTACGCGCCGGCCACCGCCGACGTGCGGTTGACCGAGTGGGGAGGGTGCGGCGAGCCCCGGCCCCTCGGCCTCACCCCGGGCGACTGGCGAGCCCGCTGGTGCGCCGCCGGCATGGACGCCTCGTGGGCCGGTCCGGCGGGGGCGAGCGCTACCTGCTGCAGTTCTGGCCGGCACCGCCGGCGATCGACCGGGTGGTGCGCCAGACCACGAAGCAGGCTGCCTATTGGCACCAGGTCGCGCGCGACCGCCCGCCGCCCGCGCCGCGGCCGCCGGAGGACGAGCGCTTGCGCCGGGAGCGGGAGCGGCTGACGGGAGCGGGCACGCTGGCGGCGCCGCCGGCCACGCCGCGGCGACCGCGGATCCCGACCGGGCTCGCCCGGCTCGACCCCGACCTCGCCGGCAAGGTCGCTGCGGCCCCGCCCGACGTGCAGCGGGCGATCGCCGTGTGGGCGGCCCACCGGGCCTGCGAGGTCGCAGGCATTGCCGGGCTCGACTGGGTCGCCGCCGGGCTGGACGCTCTGGACAAGGGCGAGCCGCTGCCGCCGCCGTTCGACCACATGCCCGACGCGTTCGATCGGCTGCACGGCGCCAACTCGGCGGGGCACGTGACCTTCGAGATCACCACGCTCCCCGACGGGGAGCGGCCGCCGAGGATCGACGCCCGCCTCGCCGCACTGCCCGCCATCCCGGCGGCGACCCGGCCCGCGCCGCCGCCGACGCCCTGCGGGCCGCGGCCGCCGCCTACGGCGACGACCAGCAGATGCTGTTCGACCAGGTCCGGTACACGTTCCGCCTCGGGTGACTACCGTGCCCCGCCGTGGAGATCGACGGGGCGAACATCATGGTCACCGGGGCGTCGTCGGGGATCGGGGCGGCGCTGGCGCCGCTGCTGGCCGAGCGGGGGGCGACCGTGGGGCTGGTGGCCCGGCGGGCCGACCGGTTGGCGGCCGTGCTGGCGGCGTGCCAGATCCACCGGCCGGCGT
>DASXRH010000401.1:0-5409 GCA_036506715.1 Acidimicrobiales bacterium | reverse complement strand
GATGGTGCGGCGGCGGCGTCGCTCCTCGACCGCCTGGCGGCTGACACCGCCCAGCACCCGGGCGATGCCGGTGGTGCTGTAGAAGGGGCCCAGCTCGGCCCAGGGCGACGGCTGGGGCACGGCCGCCAGCATGCGGGCGGCCAGGTCGTCGGGGTCGCCCAGGGCGTCGGCGTCGTGGCCCTGCTGGCGCAGGACGCCGACCCGGCGGTTCAGCTCCTCGGCGACTCGGTTGGAGACGCGCACGACGTACGGGTCGGACTTCATGCCGTCATGCTAGAGGCGCAAGGGCGTCAAGGCAAGGGCGTCAAGGTCGGCCCGCTCACGTCGCCGGCTCGCCGAGGTCGAGCTGCTGCGCCGCGAAGGTGAGCGTGGCCTCGCTGTCGGTGTTGATCACGGCGTAGCCGGTGCGGCCCTCGTCGTCGTCGAAGTCGGGGTAGCGCACGATGGCGTCGCACTCCCACGTACCCACGTCGTGCGACACGGTGACCCCGGTCGCCTTCACCTCCCGCGACGACTCGTCCCACAGGACCAGGCGGATGACCAGCTCGTCGAACGTGCGCTCGTAGCCGGCCACGTTGGCGTCGCCGGTGACGAGGACGTTCTCCCATGTGTAGTCGGTCATTGACCCGCCCTCCGGGATTCGCGCACGGTGCTCACGGCTCGCTCGCTCACGGGAACGGCTCCCCCGGTAGGAAGGCCTTGCCCGACCCCGGTGTGTAGCCCGGGGGTTCGAGCTTGACGACGTGTTGGTTGCTCCAGCCGGTCGTCGGCGTCGGTCGGATGTAGATGTGGTAGTGCTCGCCGTGGTGCCGGGGGTTGAAGCCCGGGTCGCCGGGGCTGAGGCCCTCGGGGTGGCTCTCCATCTGGATCTTGGTCAGGCTGTTCGGCTCCCACTTGATGCGGGGCGTCCCGTCGGGTGTCGTGCCGACGGAGACGGGGTCGACGCCGAGTATGGCCGTCATCTCGTCGGCGGTCGCCGGGAACACGTTGCGCGGGGGCGGGGGTGGTGACGAGCCGGCCGGGAGGGCCAGGGGGCCGCCGGCCGGGATCTCGATCGGCGCCGTCGGGACGGGCTTGAAGGTCGCCGCCCCGCCGCCGGCGCCGGTGACGCCGCCGAACACGGTGGAGACGAGGATCCCCTCACGGTTGAACTGGCCGTCGGCGCCCGGAAGCGGGGTGAGGTCGTACAGCTCGGACGCCGTGCCCGAGCCGGCGCCGATGCCCATGCCGGCCAGGCCGCCCCGCACCGCGGTGGCGCCCCGGGTGGCGCCGGTGAGCATGCCGCTGAAGGCGCCGCCGCCACGCGACAGGGCGCCGAGGGCCCCGCCGCCGAGGCCGGCGAGCCCCCCGATCACGGCACCCTTGACCGCGCCGCCGATGATGGCGCTCGTGTTCCACTCGCCGGTCTGGAAGCCGTGGATCACCCCGGGAGCCGCCCCGCCGACGGCGCCGAGCAGCGCGCCGATGGCCACCGAGCCGACGATGCCGACGCCCGTGAACATGAGGGCCACGCCCACGACGACGAGCCCCACCGTGACCAGGTTGTTGACCTGCCAGCCGTAGGCCTCCTTGCGGTAGGCGTTGTAGTCCTCGATCGACAGCGGCTGGCCCTGGAGCCCCAACGGATCGACCCGGCCGATCGGGTTGTTGTCGGCGTAGTGGTAGGGGTGGGCGGCCACCGGCAGCCCGGGGATGCCGGGCAGCGGGTCGGGGGTCAGGAACTGGCGGGTGGCCGGGTCGTACACCCGGTTGCGCAGCCACACCAGGCCACCGACCTCGACCTCGCCGAGGTAGCCGAGCGCGGGCCCGTCGCCGGCCGTCGCGGTGCCGGCCCCCCACGGGTCGCGGCCGTCGCGGCCGTCGGTCGTGGCCCGGCCCTCGCCGGCCAGCCAGCCGGGTGCTCCGTCGTCGCCCCCGAGGCCGAGCACCCGGCCCTCCGCGCCGATCACCGGCTGGTCGCCGATGGCCAGCAGCTCGGCGACGGCCCGCGACGGGTCCCAGTCGAGGGTGGTGCCGTCGACGCCCGCCAGCCGCCCGAGGGCGTCGACGTCGAGGCGCCGCCGGCGGCCGTCGGCCTCGACGCCCGCCAGCCGCCCGAGGCCGTCCCAGCTGTAGCGGCGGGTGCCGTCGGGGCCGTCCTCGCCGGTGCGGCGCCCGGCGGCGTCGTAGGCGTAGGTGGTGCGTCCCCGGGGGGCGTCGACGTGGACGAGCTGGTGGGCCTGGTCGTAGCTGTAGCGGCGGGTGCCGTCGGGGCCATCCTCGCGGATCAGCCGGCCCGCCGGGTCGTAGTGCCACGCCCAGGCCTCGGCCCCCCGCCCGGCCGCCACCAGCTGGCCGGCGGCGTCGTAGCGGTAGCGGGTCACCCCTGACCGGGAGCGGGCCTCGGTGACCCGCCCGGCGTCGTCGTGGGAGTAGGTCATCGCGAGCTGGCCGTCGGGCCCCGTGACCTGGGCGCCCACGACGAGCCCGCCGGCGTCGTGGTCCCAGCGGCGCTCGAGCCCGGGGGCCCGCAGCGCCACGAGGCGCCCGTCCGCGTCGCGGTCGAGCTCGATCCGGGCCAGCCCGTCGATCCCGACCGCCGCCAGGCGCCCGGCCGGATCGTACGCGTAGCGGGTGACGCGGCCCGCGGGGTCGTGGCGGGTGGTCACGCGGCCGTCGGCGTCGTGCTCCCAGCGCAGCTCGCGACCGTCGACGTCGAGCGAGCGCAGCTTGCCGCCCGCCGTCCAGCCGAACGAGAAGGTGCGGTTGCGGGCCGGCTCGTGGATCGCCACCGGCCGGCCGGCCCGGTCGCGGTCGAACACCACCACGTCGCGGCCGTTGACCCGCAGGTCGGTGGTCTGGCCCCGGGCGTTGCGGCGCCACTCGACGACGTCGCCGGTGGGCAGGCGGTGGCGCACGGGCCGCCCGGCGGCGTCGCGCTCGATCCGGGTGACCCGGCCGAGCTGGTCGGTCACGCCGATCGGCCGGCGCATGGCGTCGTAGGTGGTGGTGACGAGCCCGCCGAAGGCGTCGACCACGCCGGTGGGGTTGCCCCGCTGGTCGTAGCGGATGCGGACGGTGGCCCCCAGGGCGTCGGTCACCGCCACCAGGCGCCCCGCCAGGTCGTAGCCGTAGCGGATCGTGGCCCCTGCCGGGTCGGTGGCGGCCACCACCCGCCCGGCGTGGTCATAGGCCGTGCGCCACACCCGCCCGCCCTGCTCGGACTCGACGACCCGGCCCAGCGGGTCGCGGCCCCAGCGGGTCACCCGGCCCGTGGGCGAGGTGGTGGCGACCATCCGGTCGCAGGCGTCCCATGCGAACCGGGTCGTGGCCCCGGACGCGTCGGTCACGGCCGCGAGGCGGCCGCCGGCGTCGTACTCGCTGGCCCAGGACCGGCCCACGGCCGTCGTGGCCCCGGCGACCCGGCCCGCCGGCGTGTACCGGTAGGTGATCGTCTCGCCGTCGGGGGAGCGCACCACACGTGGCCGACCCCAGACGTCCCACTCGCACGTGGTGACCGCGCCCTCGGGGCCCTCCTCGCGCACGACCCGGCCCAGCGCGTCGTGGCCGAAGCGGGTGGCGTTACCCGAGCGGTCGGTCAGCTCGACCAGGCGGCCCGCGGGGTTGTAGCGCTGGCGCACCTCGTGGCCCAGCGGGTCGGTGGCGCTCACCTGACGGCCGTCGGCGTCGTAGCCGTACTGCCACACACCGCCCGCCGGGTCGGTCACCATCGACAGCAGGCCGAGGGCGGTGTACTCGAACCCCCACTTCGCCCCGCCGGGCGCGGCCAGGCCCACCAGCCGGGCCAGCTGGTCGTGCTGGAGCTCCACCACGGCGCCGAGGGCGTCGACGATCCGCTGGACCTCGCCGTTCGCCCCCGACTCGTAGACGGTGCGGGCGCCGTTGGGCTCGACCAGCGCGGCCATCCGGCCCGCGGGCGTCCACTCGGCCCGGAACACGTCGCCCGTCGGCGTGCGGACCGAGAGCATGCGGCCGGCCGGGTCGCGCTCGAACGTGAAGGTGGCCCCGTCGGGCGCGATCATCCGGGCGACCTGGCCCGACACGTGGGGCTCGATCCGGGTGACCGCCCCCAGCCCGTTGGCGCTGGCCACGATGTTGCCCTCGGCGTCGTGCTCGAAGGTGGCCGTCACCCCGTCGGCGTCGGTCACCGACCGCAGCACCCCGTCCTCGACGTCGAGCGCCATCTCCCAGCCGTCGGGTCCGGCCACCCGGCGGGGGACCGGGCTGTCGCCCGCGTAGTCGAACGTGAGCGCCGGACCGCCGTCGACGCGGTGGCCGGTCACGCGGCGCTCGCCGTCGTACTCCCAGTGCTCGGACACGCCGTCGGCGTCGACCCGGGAGGCGGACCGTTCGTCGCCGGCGAAGCTGTTGCGCACCGTCGCACCGTCGAAGCCGGTGAGCGAGACGCAGCGGCCCTCGGCGTCGAAGCTGCGCTCCATGCGGTGGCCGAGGTGGTCGGTGACGGCCAGGAGCCGGCCGGTGCCGTCGTGCTCGTAGGTCTCGACCGGGCCGCCGGCGGTGTCGGACACGACCGTGCGGTTGCCCGCCTGGTAGCTGACGGTGACCTCGCGCCCATAGGGGGTGACCTGGGTGACCACCCGACCCTCGCCGTCATAGGCGTTGCGGCACAGCCGCACGCCGTCGGCGTCGTGCACCTCGACGATCAGGCCCCGGTCGTCGGTCGTGTAGTCGCGGTCGCCGAGCATCCGCCCGGTGTGGAGGAGGTCGCCGGCGCCGTCGTAGCGGTAGGTGGCGACCCGCCCGCACGACGAGCGCAGGGCCACCACGCGGCCGCCCTCCCAGTCGAGCGCCAGGCGCCGGCCGCTGTCGTGGGCCACCTCGACCAGCCGGCCGTCGTCGTACGCGAACCGGATGGCGCCCCGGGCCGGGCCGGCCACCGAGGCCAGCCGGCCGTCGGCGCCGAACCGCCACACTTCGCCGGCCGGGGCCGACTGCCAGTCCCACGCCAGCTCCCACCCGTCGCCGGCGGCCCGCAGGGTGGCCTCGAGCCCGGGCAGCCGCCCGTAGCCGTCGCCGTCGGGGCGGAGCGTGAACACCGCCAACTGGCCGTCGGGACCCTGGTAGGCCACCGACCCGTCGTCCTGGGGCGCGCACGCGACCGTCGCCCACGACGCCCATCCACGGCCGAACGGGCCCTCGGTCACGAAGCGGGACGAGTACACCCGCCGCCACCGCAGGACGGCCAGGCGCTCGGGCCAGGTGAAGTCCTCCTCGACCTCGAGGAAGTGGCCGGTGGCCGTGCACACCGGGTCGTTGACGAAGCCCGACGTGGGCGGGATCCCGTTGGCGATGGGGTCGTCGACGGTGATGGCCACCCGCTGCATGAGGATCGTCTGCGGGTCGATGCTGTGCTCGAGTGCCACCTGCCGAACCGCGGTGGCGAAGGCC
>DASXRH010000400.1:0-4447 GCA_036506715.1 Acidimicrobiales bacterium | reverse complement strand
TCGGTGCAGCCCGGAGCTGCGGGCCAGGGACGTCGTCTCCGGCCTCGGGCGCGTCCTGGTCGAACGACAGAGCCACCGCGACGCAGTGCTTGCAGAACGAGCCATCCTCGGCCGCCGGGCAGGTGCAGGACCACGCCGGCGCGGCGTCGTCGACCCAGAGCTCGACCTCGTAGGGCACCGAACCCCTGACCGCCGCCCGTACCCGGAGCTCGCCACCAGCCTCCGGCTCCACGCGGCTGTCCTCGAGATAGCCCGCCCCACGCCCGAAGGCACGCGGCCCGGCCAAATTCCTGACCACCGACGGACGGAAGACCTCGCCCAGCGACACCACGATCTCCCACGATAGGCAGACCTGGCCCCCAGGAAGCCGGGGATTGGCACCTGCACGAGCACCTGTCGACAACGGAAAAGGGCCCTGGTCACATCTGTGACCAGGGCCTTCGTTGTACCCCCCCAGGGATTCGAACCCTGAACCTGCGGATTAAGAGTCCGTTGCTCTGCCAGTTGAGCTAGAGGGGCATCTCCCCCGCGGGCGGCGCCCGTGGGGGAGACCCACGTTACCCGACGGGGTCGCCGGTCCGTCCAGACCGGATCACAGGACGTTGACCACGGTGCCCAGGTCGTCCAGGCGGAGCAGGGAGGGGCCGTCGATGACCTTGGCCACCGCCTCCTGGGCCGACAGCCCGTACGCCAGCATCTGGTGGGCGAGGGCGCCGGCCACCACGGGTGCGGAGAACGACGTGCCCGACCACCGGGCCCAGCCGTCGAAGTCGTCGGGGTCGGGGTGGTGGGGGTCCAGGGCCGTCGCCGCGCCCTTGAAGTCCTCGAAGAATGTGCTGAGCAGGTCCACGCCCGGGGCGCATGCCCTCACCCACGGGCCGAAGTTGGTGAACGGGGCCGGCCCGCCGGGGCCGATGGCTCCCACGCTGACCACGCCGGGCAGGGCGGCCGGGTACGTCTTGCGGCAGACGCCGTCGTTGCCCGCCGATGCGACCACCACGTAGCCGTTGGCTTGCGCCGTGCGCACGGCGGCGGCGATGACCTCGGGGTGGTCCAGGACGTGCCCGCCGAACGACAGGTTGAGGATCGCGCCTCTCGCGTCCCGGCGCGGCAGGGACTCGATGGCCCAGGCGATGCCGACCTCGTCGCCGTCCCCCTCGGGCTGCAGCACGCGCCAGACCTCGACCGCCGCTCCCGGGGCCACCCGTTCGACCAGCCCGGCGATGAACGTCCCGTGGCCCGCGGCCGGGTCGAGCAGGGTGTCGGGCGGGACGGGGACGGCGTCGGGGACGTCCTGCGCCTGCGCGGCCCCGCCGCCCGGCGTCACCAGCGACTTGAGGTTCGCCAGCGCGGTGGGGCGGAAGGTGCCCTGGCAGGACAGGCCGGTGTCCAGCACCACGACGTCGGGCTCGCCCGCCTTCTTCGGCGCCTCGACGAGCCCGAGCGCCTTGGCCAGCTCGGCGGCGTCGGCCGGCGTGACCGGGCGGGCGCTGCTGGCCCGCCGGCCGGTGGCCAGGTACTCGCTGGCGTAGACCGGCGACGCGTACACGGGCGACGCGTAGACCGGCGACGCGTACACGGGCGACGCGTAGACCGGCGAGGCGTAGACCGGCGAGGCGTAGACCGGCGACGCGTAGACCGGCGACGCGTAGACCGGCGAGGCGTAGACCGGTGAGGCGTAGACCGGCGACGCGTACACCGGGTTGGCGCCCGCTCCGCCGGCGCCGCCGCACCGCAGCGCCGGGTGGGGTCGGCCGCAGCAGGGATCGTCGCAGTGGGCGAAGAACACGTGGTTGGGCTGCGCCTGCACGCCGAACGCCCGGAGGTGTCGCACGAACAGCGGCACATCGGGCACCCGGCGCAGCCGGGAGTACCGGCCCCGCGCGTTCTGCAACTCGTCCACGTGGATCTCGTTCTGCGGGAACAGGTCGACGGCCAGCTCCCGGGCCCGGTCGGGCTCGGTCGTGACCACCTGCTCGGGGACGTAGGCGAAGGCGCCAGGTCCGGAGCTCACCGCCACCCGCCCGGCCCAGCCCGGCCGGGGCTCACTCTCAACGTCGCTCATCGTCGCTCCCGTCGTGCCGGAGGTCCGCTGTCCACAGAGTCACCGCCGCCGATCGTGATACCGGCGGGCTGACCGCATCTACGATCTCGCACCGTGGCGGTCGACGCGGCGACCCTCGAACTGCGGGCCCTCGCCGAGCAGCGCCACCGTGACCCGACAGCGGTGCGCGACCGGGCTACGGCGCTGCTGGACGACGCCGACCTGGCGCCCGCCGCCATCCCGGTGGGGGAGTGGGTGCTCGGCCTCGCCCTCCACGAGCTGGGCGAACCAGGCCCGGCGGCCGACCACCTGCGCCGGTCCGCCCGCCAGGCCCGGCGGGGCGGCGACGCCGAGACCGAGGCCCTGGCGCGGGCCGGGCTGGCTATCTCGCTGCTCAGCCTGGGGCGGACGGCCGCGGCCCGCCGCGAGATCGCCCTGGCCGACGAGCGGGCGCCCCAATCGGCCCGGGGCCGGGTCGACTTCCTGGCCGGGCTGGTCGACCAGCGGGTCGGCGAGCTCGACCACGCCGTGGCCCGCTACCGCGCCGCGCTGCCCCGGTTGCGCCGCGACCACGACGACCACGGCGTGGCCCGGGCCCTGCTCAACCGGGGCACCCTGCTCGCCTACCGGGGCGACGCCACGGCGGCGCTGGCCGACTTCGCCGAGGTCGAGGTCCTGGCCGGCCGGCTGGGGCTGCCGGTGCTGGTGGCCATGGCCGCCCACAACGCCGGCTTCGCGCTAGGCCGCCGGGGCGCGGTCGGCGACGCGCTGGCCGCCTTCGACCGGGCCGAGGCCGCCTACGACGAGTTGGGGCGCCCGCCCCGTCTGGTGGCGGTGCTGGCGTCGGATCGGTGCGACGTCCTGCTCCAGGTCGGCCTGGCCGACGACGCCCGGGCCGCGGCCGAGGCCGCCGTGGCCGCCCTCGAGCCGGTCGACGCCGCCCACGCCGCCGAGGCCCGCCTGCTGCTGGCCCGGGCCTGCCTGGCCGCCGGCGACCTCGACCGAGCCGGCACCGAGGCCGACGTGGCGGCCGCCGCCTTCCGGGCCGCCCGCCGGCCCCCGTGGGCGGCGCTGGCCGGCTACGTCGGCATGCAGGCCACGATCCGCACCTACGAAGACAGGGTGACGCCGCCCCGCCGCCTGCTGACCCGCTCGCTGGCGGCCGCCCGCCGGCTGGAGGACCAGGGCTGGCCGGTCGAGGGCCTCCACGCCCGCACGTTCGTCGGCCGGGTGGCGCTGGCGCTGGGCGACCGGGGCGTGGCCACCGCCGAGCTCGCCCGGGCGGCGGAGGCCCGGGGCCGGGGACCGGTCGGGCAGCGGGCCCAGGCCTGGCACGCCACCGCGCTCGTCCGCCTGGCCGGCGACGACCGGGCCGGCGCCAAGGCGGCGCTGCGCCGGGGGTTGGCGGTGGTCGACGCCTACCGTGCGGCGCTGGGCGCCACCGAGCTGCGGGTGGGCGCCGCCGCCCACGGCGAGGATCTGGCCCGGCTCGGGCTCCGCCTGGCGCTGGCGGACGGGCGGCCGTGGGAGGTGGTGCGGTGGGCCGAGCGGTGGCGAGCCGGCGCCCTCCGGCTCCCGCCGGTGGCGGCGCCCACCGACTCGGCGCTGGCCGACGCCCTCGGCGACCTGCGGGCGGCCGAGGGCGAGCTGCGGGAGGCCACGCTGGCCGGGTCGCCGGTCCCCGCCCTGCTCCGCCGCGTCGCCCGCCTGGAGCGGGCGGTGCGGGACCGGGCCCGCCGGGCCACCGCGGCCGGCCCCGGCCCCGTCGCGCCCCGGGCGTTCGACGGCGCCACCCTGACCGCCACGCTCGGCGACCGGGCGCTGGTCGAGTTCGTCAACATCGAGGGCGTCCTCCACGCGGTCACGGTCACCGGACGGGGGGCCACGCTCCACGCCGTGGCGCCCGCCGACCAGGTCGTCGGCGAGGTGCGGTTCCTCGAGTTCGAGCTGCGCAGGGCGGTGGCCCCGGCCCGGGGTCGCCGGCCCGACCCGGCCGACGTCGACGAGGCGGCCAAGCGGGTCGACGACCTGCTGGTGGCGCCGCTCGGGCTCGACCCCGGCGTGGCCGTGGTGGTGGTGCCCACCCACCCGCTGCACCAGCTGCCGTGGGCGGCGCTGCCCTCCCTGGCGGGGCGGGCGGTGACGGTGGCGCCCAGCGCCGCGCTGTGGCAGCGGGCGGCACCGCCGCGGGCCGCCGGCGGGGGCACGGTGGTGGTGGCCGGGCCCGACCTCGACGGGGCGGACGCCGAGGCGGTCGCCGTGGCCCGCCGCTACCGGGGGTCCCGCCTGCTGCGGGGCGGCGACGCCACCGTCGACCGGGTGCTCGACGCCCTGGCCGGCGCCGACCTGGCCCACGTGGCCGCCCACGGCCGCCTGCGGTCGGACAGCCCCTTTTTCTCGTCG
>DASXRH010000399.1:0-4613 GCA_036506715.1 Acidimicrobiales bacterium | reverse complement strand
GCTGGGGTTGGCCCTGACCGCCGCGACCCTGGTGGGCGCGGCCGCCGGCCCGGCGGGCGGCGCGCCCGCCCAGACCACGCCGGGCTGCAGCTTCGACTACTGCGTCGGCGACCAGGTGCCCGGGCCCCGGCCGACCGTCCCCGGGTCGGGCACCGGGCCCGGCGGCACCGGGCCCTCCGGTTCCACCCCGTCGGGCGGCGCCCCACCGCCGGCGCCCGTGTGCGTGTGGGTCCATTGGCAGAACGCCAGCCAGAACTCGTTCCCACTCATCCCCGACCCGCCGTCGGGCGAGGCCGAGCTCTACCTCGAGCAGTGCGACGGCGTGGTCACCGGCCGGGTCCGCTGGGTCGCGCCCGGCCAGGCCCCACCGCCGGCGCCCCTGTCGCCGGCCCAGCTGGCCGAGGCGATCCGGGTCCGGCTGGAGGGCAACCTGCCCACCCCCTCGGTGACCTCCAGCCCGGGGCTGGGCGTGGCCGCGCTGATCGGGTTCCCGTCGTTCGTGGCGGTCGACAACTGGTCGGCCACGGTCACCGACCAGCAGTGCGACCCGTTCTTCGGGCTGTGCGTCTCGGTGGTGGCCACGCCCCACCTCGAGTGGTCGCCCGGCGAACCCGGGGCGGCCACGGTCGCGTGCGACGGGGCCGGCACCCGCTTCGACCCGGGCGGCGCCGCGCCGGGCGTGCAGGCCGCGGCCCCCGGGGCGTGCGCCTACGCCTACCGGGCCCGCACCGGCGTGGTCGGCCGGCCCGGCGAGTGGCCCGGCCTGGTCACCGTGCGGTGGGCGCTGCAGTGGAGGTCGACGGCCGGGGGCGCCGGTGCGCTGCCCGACGTCACGAAGACGGCGGCCGTCCCCCGGGCGGTCGACGAGGTCCAGACCGTGGTCGAGAGCGCCGGGTGATCGGAGAGCTGTGATGGTCGCCAGCAACGGAACGACGAGCCGGACGATCCCGCTCACGTCGGTGGGACGGCGGATGCTCCCCCCGCCGACGTCGCCCGCCGGGTTGCCGCCCCGCCGGCGCTGGGGCCGGGTGGCCGTCGGCGGGCTGCTCGCCCTGCTCGGCGCCTGGGCGGGCATGATCCTGGTCGCCACCGCCGGCGGCCGCGAGGAGCGCCTGGCGCTGGCCGCCGACGTGGGCCAGGGCCAGCAGATCGAGCGGGGCGACCTGAAGGTGGTGCGGGTGGCGGCCGACGCCGGCGTGGCCACGGTCCCGGCCGGCGACATGGGCGAGGTCGTCGGCCAGGTGGCCGCCTCCGACCTGCCGAAGGGCAGCCTGCTCGCCCGCGGGCAGCTGTTGGGCGAGGGCGAGCGGCTCGTCACCATCGACGAGGCGGTGGTCGGGGCCAGGCTGGCCCCCGGCGCCGCCCCCCGGGGTGAGGTCGCCCCGGGCACCCCGGTGCTGGTGGTGGTCGACCCGCCCGCCACCGGCGGCGCCCAGGGCGCCGCCACCGAGGTCAGCGGCTGGCTGCGCGATATCGGCGAACCGGCCGAGAACACCGGCGCCCGGGAGGCGTCGCTGGTGGTGCCGTCCAGCTCGGCCGCCACCGTGGCCGCCGCAGCCGCCGACGACCGCATCGCGGTCGTCACGATCGGGAACGCGGCGCCGTGACCGTCGTCGCCCTGCTGTCGGTGAAGGGGTCGCCCGGGGTGACCACGGTCGCGGCCGCGATGGCCGCCGCCGCCACGGCCTCCGGTCGGCGCACGCTGCTCGTCGAGCTCGACCCGTCGGGCGGCGACCTGCGCCTGCTCGGCGCCGAGCCGCCCGCCGAGCCCAACCTGGTCCACGCGGCCGGTGAGCTGCGCCACATGCGCAGCGCGGACGAGGCCCTCGACGGCCAGGCGGTCGAGGTCGTGCCCAAGGTGCGGGGCCTGGCCGCGCCGGCCGGGACCTACGAGGCCGGCGCCGTGGTGGCGTCCATCGGCGACCGGTGGGCGTCGGCGTTCCAGGCCTTCGACGGCACCGTGATCGTCGACGCCGGCCGCTGGGACCCCCGCCAGGAGACGGCGGGCCGCATCCAGGGCGCCGACGTGGTCGCGCTGGTGTGCCGGGCCTCGGCGGTGAGCGTCGAGCACGCCCGCCACCTGGTGGTGACCGTGCGCCAGGTGGCCCAGCGGCCGGTGGCCGCCGTGGTCGTCGGCCTGCGGCCCCACGCCCCGGCCGACGTGGCGGCCGCGCTCGACCTGGTCCTGGCCGGCGGCGTCGCCTGGGACGCCCGGGGCGCCGCCGCGCTGTGGGCCAAGGGGGCGGTGCCCGGCGGGCTGCGATCGCCGCTGGTGCGGTCCGCGGCCCGGGCGCTGGCCGGCCTGGAGGACCTGGTCCCCGAGCGGCCGGCCGCCCCGGTCCCGACGGTCTCCCCGGAGGTGACGGCGGAGCCGCCCCCGCCCCCGCCGCCGCCTCCGCCCCCACCGCCGCGGGTGGCCGAGCAGGCCGGAGCCCACCCGTGACCGACTCGCACGATCTGGTCACCCGGCTGCGGCGCCAGGTCGCCCTGCTGGTGGGGGACGAGGTCGACCGGCGCGAGCGCGAGGGCCTGTCCCCGCTGGACGACACCGACCGGCGGATGATGGCCGACGCCGAGATCCGCCGCACCCTCACCGAGCACTGGCGCACCCGGTCGCAGCGGGGCGAGGCGCCGCTCACACGCGACCAGGAGGAGGAGGTCGCCGACGCAGTCCTCACCTCGGTGTTCTCGGCCCTGCCCGGTCTCGACGAGTACCTGGCCCGCGACGAGGTCACCGACATCTTCATCAACGGCTGCGACGACGTCCGGCTGCGGACGATGGACGGCGAGGAGATCGTCGTCCCCCCGCTGGTGGGCAGCGACGCCGAGCTGGTCACCCTGATCCAGGGCCTGGCCCGGCGGGGCGGCCGGATGGGCGCGGGCGACACCGGCACGCCCACCGGGGTCGGTGGCGACCACGAGAAGGAGTTCAACGCCTCGGCGCCGCTGCTCAACCTGCGGCTGTCCGACGGCTCCCGGCTGGCGGCGGCCGCCTGGGTGACCAACCGGCCCTATGTGTCGATCCGCCGGCACCCGCTGGCCGACGCCGAACAGAAGGACCTGGTGGCTCGGGGCATGTACGGCGAGGGCGTGGCCAGCCTGCTGGCCGCGGCGGTGCGGGCCCGCAAGACGATCATGGTGGCCGGCGGCCAGGGGCGGGGGAAGACCACGCTGATGCGGGCGCTGCTCCACGAGTGCGACCCCAGCGAGCGGATCATGGTCCTCGAGCAGGAGCCAGAGCTGCAGCTCGACGCCGATCCGGTGCGCCACAACCAGGTCCTGAGCTGGATCGCCCGCTCGGCCAACATGGAGGGCGAGGGCGCGGTCACGCTCGCGGACCTGGCCTGGGCCATCAAGCGCCACAACCCCGACCGCATCGTGGTCGGCGAGGTGCTGGGCGCCGAGGTCATGGTCATGCTCGAGGCGGCCGGCCAGGGCATCGCCGGCGCCCTGTGCACGATGCACGCCAAGGACGCCTACCGGGTGTTCGGCCGCATGGTCCACTACGCCCAGCTGGGCCAGCCGACCATCCCGCCCGACTTCGTGCTCGACACCGCGGCCGACGCCCTCGACCTGGTCGTCTACCTCGACATGACCCCCGACGGGCGGCGGGTGGTGTCCGAGATCGCCCACGTGCGGGGCTTCGACACCCGGGACAAGATCGTGGTCACCGACGAGTGGTACGTGCCCGGTCCCGACCGGGCCGCCGTGCGCAACCACCTGGCGCCGCCACCGGCCAAGGTCCTCGACGAGCTGGTGGCCTACGGCTACGACCCGGGCCTGGAGCCGGGCTGGTGAACGCCCTCGCCGCCGGCGCGGGCCTGCTCGTCGCCCTGGGCGTTGCCCTCGCGGCCAGCGGGCTGGTCCGCACGGCGCCGCCGCCCCGGACGGTGAGCCAGCGGGCGCTGCGCCGGGCCGACCTGGTCGGCCCGAAGGTGCTGGCCGCCGGCGCCGCCGCGCTGGCCGTGCTGGTCGTGACCCGGTGGCCGGTCGCGGCCGCGGGCGCGGCCGTGGCGGCCTGGCTGGTGATGGCCCGGCGGGCCAGGACCAGCCCCGCCGGCGAGATCGAGCGCACCGAGGCGCTGGCCGCCTGGGCCGAGATGCTGCGGGACGGCGTCGGTACCCCCCGGGGCATCGAGGGCATCATCACGTCGACCGCGTCGACGGCCCCGCCGCTGATCCGGCCGACGGTGATGCGGTTCGCCCACCGGCTGGCCTGGCAGGACCTCCACGACGCCCTGCCCGACCTGGCCGACGAGCTCGACCACCGGCTGGGCGACCTGATCGTCATGTCGCTCGACATCGCCGCCCGCACCGGTGCCCGCCAGGTGCGGGAGGTGCTCGACGACCTGGCCGCCGCCGCCCGGGAGGAGGCCCGCATGCTCCGCCGCCAGGAGGTGGCCCGGGCGCGGCCCCGGTCGGAGATGCACCAGGTGGCGTTCATCTCGGTGGTTGTGGTGCTCGGCCTGGCCGTCGTCGGCCAGGACTACCTCGCCCCCTACCGCACCACCGCCGGCCAGCTGGTCCTGCTGGTCGTGGCGGGCATCTGGGCCGTCGGCTTCCGGGCGATGGCCCGCCTGGCCCGCAGCCAGCCGGTGGAGCGGTTCCTCACG
>DASXRH010000398.1:0-2066 GCA_036506715.1 Acidimicrobiales bacterium | reverse complement strand
CCAGTAGATGTCGGGGCCCAGGTAGGTGGCGTTGCCCCGGGCGTCGGCCCGGTTGAGGTGGCACAGGGCCGCGTCCAGCTCGAACGCGGGCACGGCGATCAGCTGCTCGGGCACCCCCCCGGAGGCCCGGCCGGCCACGGGGGCGGTGAAGACCTGCAGCCGGGGGTTGTCGCGCAGCAGGTCGGACCCCAGGCCCGCCCGGCTGGGCAGGAACGGCACCCGCCACGCCGCCGCCTGCAGGGCCAGGTGGAACAGGCCCTCGTCGTAGGGCTCGTCCTCGATGGCGCCGGACTGGCGGGCGGCCCGGAAGTGGGGCTCGAGCGGCACCGAGTCGAGCGACACGAACGCGTACACGGCCTTGCGCACCTTGCCGGCGGCGCACAGCAGCCCGAGGTCGGGGCCCCCGTGGGTCACGATCGTGAGGTCGCGCAGGTCGCTGCGGGCGATGGCCCGCACCAGCGACATCGGCTTGCGCCGGCTGGCCCAGCCGCCGATGGCGATGGTCATGCCCGACGCCAGCCGGGCGACCACGTCCTCCTCGGTCATCAGCTTGTCGGCCATGTCAGCGGGTCGTGTCGGTGTCGCGGCCCTCGACGAAGGCGTCCCGGTGCTCGTCGGCCACCCCCGACAGGTTGAGCTCGAAGGTGAAGCCCTGCTCGAAGCGGTAGCTGCGCTTCACGTCCCACAGGTCGATGCCGTTGAGCGACTCCTTGGCCGCCCGGATGACCGTGGGCGACTTGGCGGCGATCTCGACCGCCACCTCGCGGGCCGCGGCCACCAGCTCGGACCGGGGGACGACCCGCAGCACCGACCCGTAGGCGGCAAGCTCGGCGGCCGTGGCGGTGGCGGCCGTGTAGACCATGGCCCGCATCTTGTGTTGGGGCACGAGGCGGGCGAGGTGGGTGGCGGCCCCCAGCGCACCCCGGTCGACCTCGGGGAGGCCGAAGGTGGCGTCGTCGGCGGCCACGATGACGTCGGCGTTGCCCACCAGCCCGATGCCCCCGCCCAGGCAGTACCCGTGGACGGCGGCGATCACCGGCACGGCGCACTCGTAGACGGCGGCGAAGGCGGCGTAGCAGCCCCGGTTGGCGCCCACCAGGGCGGTGAACCCTTCGGTGGCCTGCATCTCCTTGATGTCGACCCCGGCGTTGAAGCCCCGGCCCTCGGCCCGCAGGATGACCACGCGCACGGCCGGGTCCTGGCCCAGCGCCCGGATCGTGTCGGCCAGCTCGAACCAGCCGGCCACGGTGAGGGCGTTGACCGGCGGGTTGTCCATGACGACCTCGGCGATGCCGCCGTCGTCGATGTCGGTGGTGATCGGCACGGAACTTCCCTCGTCCGCGGTTTCTGACGTTGCGTCAGGTCGCTGTGGCAAGGTAGGTCGCGGGAGGCACGGTGAACAACCCACTCGATCACAGCGGCCGCGTCGTGCTCGTCACCGGCGGCACCAAGGGCATCGGCCGGGGCATCGCGGCCCGCTACGTCGAGGCCGGCGCCGCAGTCGTGGTGTGCGGGCGGTCGCAGCCCGAGGGCGGCGCCGATGCCGGCGTCGAGTTCGCGGTCTGCGACGTGCGCGACCCCGACCAGGTGGCGGCGCTGGTCGACGGGGTCATGGCCGGTCACGGGCGGCTCGACGCGGTGGTCAACAACGCCGGCGGGGCGCCGTGGTCCGACTCGGCCACCGCCTCGGCCCGGTTCAACGAGAAGGTCGTCGCCCTCAACCTGATCGCCCCCTTCACCGTGGCCCAGGCGGCCAACCGGGTGATGCAGGGCCAGCCCGGTGGCGGGGCGATCGTCAACATCGCCAGCGTGTCGGGGACCCGGCCGTCGCCGGGCACCGCCGCCTACGGGGCGGCCAAGGCCGGGCTGCTCAACCTCACCCAGACGCTGGCGGTGGAGTGGGCGCCCAAGGTCCGGGTCAACGCGGTGGTGGCGGGCCTGATCGCCACCGAGCAGGCCGCCCTCCACTACGGCGACGACGCGTCGCAGGCCCGGGTGGCCGCCACGGTCCCCGCCGGGCGGTTCGGCACGCCCGCGGACGTGGCGGAGGCCTGCCTGTGGCTGTC
>DASXRH010000397.1:0-13080 GCA_036506715.1 Acidimicrobiales bacterium | reverse complement strand
GCCGCTCGTGGTCCGGCGCGAGGAAGGCGCAGAGGAAGCAGATCGCCAGCGCCTCGACCGGGCCGTCCTCGGACGGCGCCTCGATGTCGGCCAGCACCCGCTCGACCTCGGCGAGATCGACCGGAACCCGCACCCGCCCGTCCGCCAGCACGCGCTCGGCCACCTCGTAGCGGCGGTGGCGGGGCACCAGCGGGACCGGCTTCCGCGCGAGGAGATCGTAGAGCGCCGGCCGCTTCTGCCGGGCGATCTCGAGCAAGTCGCGAAAACCGCGCGTCGTGATGAGGGCCGTGCGCGCGCCCTTTCGCTCGAGGAGGGCATTGGTCGCCACGGTGGTGCCGTGGGCCAGCAGAGCCGGGGTGTCGTCGCCGATGGCGGCGGCGATGGCCCGGGCGGGGTCGTCGGGCGTGGACAGCACCTTGCGGACGTCGCCGGCGGCCGTGACCAGGTCGGTGAACGTCCCCCCGGTGTCGACCCCGACCTGCACGGGCCGAACCTAACGGGCCATCGTGCCCGTGCGGCCCGTCTGGGTCTGCGCCGCCTCGACCGCCAGCAGGTCGACGAGGTCGTTCATGGGGTCGCCCGAGTGGCCCTTGACCCACCGGAAGGTGACGTCGCCCCGGCCGTTCACCAGCTCGACGAACGGCTCCCACAGGTCGCGGTTGGCCACCGGCTTCTTGGCGGCGTTGGTCCAGCCCCGGCGCACCCACCCCTCCCACCACCGGTCGCGGAAGCAGTTCACGACGTACGTGGAGTCGCTGACGATCTCCAGCGGGCCGTCGGGGTGGCCCCGGACGGCCTCGTAGGCGGCCGTGATCTCCATGCGCTGGTTGGTGGTGCGGGCGGCGGGGCCGCTGGCGTAGGCGCCCTCGGGCTCGGCCCACGCCCAGCCGCCCGGCCCCGGGTTCCCGAGGCAGGCGCCGTCGGTGTAGACGACGGTGGCGTCGGGGTTGGGCGGCGGGTCGACGCGGCGGGACCGGGCGGGCACGGTGCGCCACCCTAGGGCGCCCAACCGTTCAGCCCGTGCGTGCAACCGTGCAGACCAGAGGTGCAACGTTCTGTTTCACCCGAACCGGTGCCAGCATGGGCCCATGATCATCGACGGGTTCGTGCACCAACTCCCCGACACCGACCCGACCGAGACGCGCGAGTGGCTCGACTCGCTCGACGCCGTGGTCGAGAACCACGGCACGCCCCGCGCCCGCTTCCTGATGTCCAAGCTCCTCGAACGGGCCCGCGAGCTGCAGGTGGGCCACCCGGCCACCGTGTCGACGCCGTACGTCAACACCATCCCACCCGAGGAGGAGCCCTGGTTCCCCGGCGACGACGAGATGGAGCGCCGCATCCGGGCCTACATCCGCTGGAACGCGGCGGTCATGGTCATCAAGGCCAACAAGCAGGCCGACGGCATCGGCGGTCACCTCTCCACCTTCGCGTCGTCGGCTGCGCTCTACGACGTCGGCTTCAACTGGTTCTTCCACGGCAAGGACGACGGCCTGGCCGGCGACGCCGTCTACATCCAGGGCCACGCCGCGCCCGGCATCTACGCCCGCGCCTACCTCGAGGGCCGCCTCGACGAGGGCGACCTCGACCAGTTCCGCCAGGAGGTCGGCGGCGGCCTGTCGAGCTACCCCCACCCCCGGCTCATGCCCCGGTTCTGGGAGTACCCGACGGTGTCGATGGGGTTGGGGCCGCTCAACTCGATCTACCACGCCCGGTTCCTGCGCTACCTCCATAACCGCAAGATCGACGACACCAGCGCGTCGAAGGTGTGGTGCTTCGTCGGCGACGGCGAGGTCGACGAGCCCGAGACCCTCGGAGCGCTGACGCTGCCGGTCCGCGAGCAGCTCGACAACCTGATCTGGGTCGTCAACTGCAACCTCCAGCGGCTCGACGGCCCGGTCCGGGGCAACGGCAAGGTGATCCAGGAGCTGGAGGCCGTGTTCCGGGGCGCCGGCTGGAACGTCATCAAGGTCATCTGGGGGTCGCGCTGGGACGAGCTGCTGGCCCAGGACCGCGACGGCGTGCTGCTCAACAAGATGAACACCACCGTCGACGGCCAGTTCCAGCGGTACGCGGTCGAGAATGGCGGCTACGCCCGTGAGCACTTCTTCGGCCCGGACGCGCGGCTGCGGAAGATGGTCGAGCACATGACCGACGACGAGATCCGCAACCTGCCCCGCGGCGGCCACGACTACCGCAAGCTCTACGCCGCCTACAAGGCCGCCACCGACCAGCACGGCGCCCCCACGGTCATCCTGGCCAAGACGATCAAGGGCTGGACGCTCGGGCCCGACGTCGAGGGCCGCAACGCCACCCACCAGATCAAGAAGATGACCGTCGACCAGCTCCGCACGCTGCGCGAGCGGCTGTTCCTCACCGACGTGATCCCCGAGGAGGCGCTGGCCGACGACCGCGAGCCGCCCTACATCCGCTTCGCCGAGGGCTCGACCGAGCTCGAGTACGTGCGCAGCCGGCGCAAGGCGCTCGACGGCCCCCTGCCCGAGCGGGTGGTGCGCACCAAGCGGCCGCTGGCCCTGCCCGAGGACAAGCCGTTCGACGAGGTGCTGGCGGGCTCGGGCAAGCAGGAGGTGTCGACCACGATGGCCTTCACCCGCCTCCTGCGGAACCTGTGCCGCGACCCCAACGTCGGGCCGCGGGTGGTGCCGATCATCCCCGACGAGGCCCGCACGTTCGGCATGGACGCCCTGTTCAAGGAGTTCAAGATCTACGCGGCCCAGGGCCAGCAGTACGAGCCGGTCGACGCCCAGCTGCTGCTGTCCTACAGCGAGAGCAAGGACGGGCAGGTTCTGGAGGAGGGCATCACCGAGGCCGGGTCGATGGCGTCGTTCATCGCCGCCGCCACCAGCTACGCCCACCGGGGCGTGCCCATGCTTCCCTTCTTCACCTTCTACTCGATGTTCGGCTTCCAGCGGGTGGGCGACCTCATCTGGTCGGCGGCCGACTCGCGGGCCCGGGGCTTCCTGCTCGGCGCCACCGCCGGGCGGACCACGCTGCTGGGCGAGGGCCTCCAGCACCAGGACGGCCACAGCCACGTGCTGGCCTCGACCGTCCCCACCGTCGAGGCGTGGGACCCGGCGTTCGCCTACGAGATGGCGACGATCATCCGCCACGGGGTGCGGGAGATGCTGGTCGACGAGCGCGACGTCGTGTACTACCTCACGCTCTACAACGAGAACTACGTGATGCCGCCGCTGCCCGAGGGGGTCGAGCAGGGCATCATCGACGGGCTCTACCGCTGGGCCGAGGCCCCCGAAGGGCCGGCGCACCGGGCCACGATCCTGTTCTCAGGCACCGCCCAGGCGGCGGCCCGGGCCGCCCAGGCCGAGCTGGCCGAGCGGTGGGACGTCGGCGCCGACCTCTGGTCGGCCACCAGCTACAAGCGGCTGCGGGAGGAGGCGCTGTCGGCCGAGCGCTGGAACCGCCTCCACCCCACCGAGGCGCCCCGGGTGCCCCGGGTGACGTCGCTGCTCGGCACCGAGGGCGGGCCCGTGGTGGCGGTCACCGACTTCATGAAGGCCGTGCCCGATCAGGTGTCCCGGTGGGTGCGCCAGCCGTTCGTGCCGCTCGGCACCGACGGGTTCGGCCGGTCCGACACGCGCGAGCGGCTGCGCCAGTTCTTCGAGGTCGACATGCCCCAGGTGGTGGTGGCGACCCTGTGGGGGCTGGCCCAGCAGGGCGAGGTCAAGTCCGAGGTGGTGGCCGAGGCCATCGCCCACTACGGCATCGACGTCGACCGCCCCGACCCCCGGGCCTTCGACCTGTAAGAGGCTGCGCCGACCGGTCCCCGGCCTGCTCAGATCCGGCCGAGCAGGTCGAGGGGGAACGGCGGTTGGGCCAGCGGACCGACGGCCAGGCGCACCAGCAGCAACGGGCTGTCGTCGCCCGCCGTGCGGTTGAGGTGCACCGTGCCGCAGCCGGTGCAGCGGTGGACGAGCACCCACTCGCCCGCGCCGCGCACGCTGACCGCGATGGGCTCCATGGCCGAGCCGCACAGCTCGGCGGCCTCGCGGTCGCCGGGCGCGTCGTCGACGTGGCGGCTCCACAGGCAGTGGGGGCAGTGGTTGCGGTGGGCGGTGCCGGGCGCCGACGTGGGGACGTCGAGCCGGCAGTGGCGGCACCGGAACGACGCCGGCAGGCGCCGGTCCCGGTGGCGGTTGCGCTGATCGCGCGCCAAGGGAGGACCTCCGTGGGACACCGGTACGGAACGCGAACGGGTCACGTGCCCGCAGGCGTCACCGCGGGAGGGCCCCGGCGCGGTCAGGCGAGGGGCGCAGGAGGGCGGTGACGGCGGGCAGGCGACGCCGGGCGTTCCGTGGCTGGCATCCGTCACCCCCCGCGAGGTCCGCGCCACCCGGCGGTCGGGCGGTCTGCGCCCGACATCAGAACCGACGCACCCGGGCCGGGCAAACGAATAACGACCGGAGTCAGCCGCCCTCGCCGTGCGGGGTGAAGATGGCGATGCGCTCGCCCACCTTGGCGATCTCGACGTCGTCGGTGCCGTCGAACGTCTCGCCGTCGCGGGCCAGGCGCAGCGGGCCGCCGGTCGAGCGGACACGGATGCCGGTGGTGGACCACGTCTCGAACACGGGGCTGCGGCGCAGCCGGCCCGTGACCGCCGCCAGCGCCAGGCGGGACCGGGAGTACGGGTGGCCGGCGTCGACCACGCGCACGTCGAGCTGGCCGTCGTCGAGGCGCTCCCGCCAGGTGGGAGCCATGCCGTCGGGCTGGTAGCGGCAGTTGCCGACGAACACGATCCACAGGCGGCGGGCCTCGCCGTCGAGCTCGACCTCGATCGGTGCGCTGCGGCGCAGCACCCGGACCAGGGCCACGGCCAGCGCCGACCACTTGCCGATGCGGCCCTCCAGCTCCTCGCGGGCGTCAACCAGCTCGACGTAGCTGCCGAAGCTGGCGGTGTTGAGGAACGGGCGGCCGGCGATGCGGGCCACGTCGATCTCGGCGGCGTGGCCGGCCCGCACGGCGTCGATGGCGTCGTCGACCGTCTCGACGCCGAGGTCGCGGGCCAGGTGGTTGAGCGTGCCCGCCGGCACCACCACCAACGGCAGGCCGTGGCGCAGCGCGATGCCGGCGGCGGTGTTGATCGACCCGTCGCCGCCGGCAACGCCGATGGTCCGGCACCCGCCGGCGGCGAACCGCTCGAGCACGTCCTCCAGGTCGTCCGCGCCGTCGAGCTCGACGACCTCGGCCCCGGGCAGCCCGGCCCGCAGCGCCTCGGTGGGCGGTCCGGCCGACCCGATGGCCCCCGATCCCGCCCCCGGGTTGACCACGATGGCCACGCCGGCGCCGTCCTCGCTGGCGTCGAGCACGGTCCACGACCGCCGGGGCGACACGGTGGCCGGCGACTTCGACGCCACCGGCCACACGAACCGGGTGCCGACGCCGATGGCGGCGCCCACGGCCAGGCGGGCGGCCAGCCGGCCCGGGAGCGGCGCGCCCCGCCGCCGGCGGGCGGCCGCCGCGGCCGCCACCGCGGCCCCGAGGCCGGCGGCCACGCCCGCGTGCTCCTGGGCGCTGCCGGCCACCGCCGCGGCGGCCGAGGCCGGCAGGCCGAACGGCCGGGCCGCCGCCCCGCCGAGGGCGGCCCGCAGCGCGGCGCGGCGGGCGAAGCGTCCGGGTCCCACGGAGCGGGACCCTACCCACGGGCCGCCCGCGCCAGCCGGTCCCGGGCGGCACCGCGCTGCGGCGGCGGTACGGTGGCGCCATGTCCGCAGCCGTCCCCATCACCGGCGACCCCGAGGCCGACAAGCTGCTGGCGGAGGACCCGCTGGCCCTGATGATCGGCATGCTCCTCGACCAGCAGGTGCCGATGGAGTGGGCGTTCGCCGGCCCGCTGAAGCTGCGCGACCGCATGGGCGGCCGCCTCGACGCCGCCGAGATCGCCGCCGCCGAGCCCGACCGGCTCGAGGCCGTGTTCCGGGGCCCGCCGGCCCTCCACCGCTTCCCCGGGTCGATGGCCAAGCGCACCCAGGCCCTGTGCCAGCACCTGGTCGAGGCCTACGGCGGCGAGGCCGCCGCGGTGTGGACCGGGGCCACCGACGGGAGGGACCTGGTGCGCCGGGTCGAGGGCCTCCCGGGCTTCGGCGCCGAGAAGGCCAAGATCTTCAGCGCCCTGCTGGCCAAGCGGTTCGCCGTGCGGCCGCCGGGCTGGCAGGAGGCCACCGCGCCGTTCTCCGACGCCCAGCCCCGGTCGGTGGCCGACATCGACTCGGCCGAGTCGCTGGCCCGCGTCCGCCAGTGGAAGAAGGCGATGAAGGCCGCGGGCCGGGCCAAGTCCGATCCCGCCGGCAACGGGTAAGCGTCAGCGGCGCAAAGCGTGGCGCTGGCGGTCGAGCCAGCCCAGCACCACCGCCACGGCCCGGGGGTCGTGGCGCAGCGCGTGGCCGGCCCCGTTGATCAGCCGTAGCTCGGCCGAGCCGTGGGCGTCGGCCACCACGCGGGCATCGAACGACGGGACGACCTCGTCGTCGCTGCCGTGCACCACCAGCAGCGGCCGGGGCGCGTAGTGGCCCACGCAGGCCACGGCCCGGATCTCCCGCAGCTCCTTGGACCAGGCGTCGAGCGACGGGGGGAACGCCGGGTCTGTGATCACCCCCAGCTCGCGGCCGTGCTCCAGCAGCCGGCGGGGGTGCGACGCCCAGTCGTCGAAGTCGCCCGGCGAGCCCACCACCGCCACCCCACGGACCCGCGCGTCGGCGGCGGCGGCGCAGATGGCCAGCGACCCGCCGGTGCCGAAGCCGGTCAGCCACACGCCCAGCGGCCGCACGGTGGCCTCGACGTGGCCGATGGCGCTGGCGATGTCGTCGATCCACCCGCCGAGCGAGAACTGGCCCTCGGACTCGCCGCACCCGCGGTAGGCGAAGGCCAGCGCCGCCCACCCCATCTCGGTGGCGATGCGGTCGGCCAGCTCGGGCATGGTCTCGGGCGCCGTCTCGGCCGAGCCGGCGGGGTAGCCGTGGCACAGGACGACGGCGGGCAGCGGCCCGCTGGGCCGCCCCGGCGGCCGGGCCAGGTGCGCGGCCAGCGCCAGCCCGTCAGAGCTGATGCGCTGATCCACGGGCCGGCCGGTCAGGCCGCAGCGTCGTCGCCGTCGTCGATCCCCGCCTCGGCCCGGGCCCGGCGGCACGAACGGCACAACCGGTAGCACCGGTTGCGGGCCTCGGCCAGCGTGTCGGGGCCGAAGGCGAGGTACGACTCGGCCTCGACCATGTCGGCGATCGCGTCCTCGTCGACCGCGTGGTCGATGTCGTGCACGCGTTGTGTGCGCTTGTCGCCCACGAACCGGTTGTGCTCGAAACGACTGAGGCGCTCCATGGGCCCGGACGGTACACCGGACGTCCCGGGCAGCCGAAAACCGTTGAAACACCGCAGAAACCCCACCCGGAGTGTCGACGCGACTGCGGGAACGGGCGCGCCACCCTGGCAAACTCGTCGCACATGTCTCTCACTGCCGTCGCCGTCGCCGACCCCAGGTCGGATCCCGACGCCCCGCCGGTGTTCAGGCGGGGGCTGCGTTTGCTGTGGCGCAGCATGAAGACGCACCCACGGCCGTTCACCGTGGCGGTGGCCGGCTCGGTGCTGTTCAGCGTCATGTCGGTCGGCGGCACCTGGGTGCTGGGCAAGGTCACCGACCGGGTGATCGTCCCCGGCATCCGCCACGGGGTGCCCGGCAGCACCATCGCCCTCGGGGCCGCCGCCATCCTCGGGGTGGCGGCGCTGCGGTCGCTCGGGGTGATCTGCCGCCGGTTCTTCGGCAGCATGGCCGTGCGCCGCATGCAGCGCACCTGGTTCCGGCGGGTCACCGACACGTACCTGCGGGTGCCCCTCGACTACTTCGGCACCCAGCCCACCGGCAAGCTGCTGGCCCACGCCGACGCCGACGTCGAGCGGGCCATCACCGTGCTGCAGCCGCTGCCGTTCTCGCTGGGCGTCATCGTGCTCATCGGCCTGTCGGTGGTGAGCCTGGCGCTCATCGATCCGCTGCTCATGCTGGTGGGCCTGGCCCTGTTCCCCACGCTGGCCCTGTTCAACAAGGCCTACACCCGCCGGGTCGAGGGCCCGGCGTCGTCGACCCAGGCCCACCTGGGCGAGGTGTCGGCGGTGGCCCACGAGTCGTTCGACGGGGCGCTGGTGGTCAAGACGCTGGGCCTCGAGGAGCGGGAGGTGGCCCGGCTCGGTCGCTCGGCCCGCCAGCTGCGGACCGCCCGGCTGGGGGTGGGCCGGCTGCGCGCCACCTTCGAGCCCGGCCTCGACGCCCTGCCCGCCCTCGGCACCATCGCGCTGCTGGCCATCGGCTCGTGGCGGATGTCGGTGGGGGCGGTGACCACCGGCGAGCTGGTCCAGGCCATGGCCCTGTTCGGCCTCCTCGGGTTCCCCACCCGCGTGGTCGGCTTCCTGCTGGAGGAGCTTGCCCGAGCGGTGGTGGCCGCCGACCGCCTCGACGGCGTCATCGCCGCGCCGTCCCGGCCCTCGCCGCCCGCCGGGGACGCCACCACGCTGCCGGCCGGCCCGCTGGCGGTCGATGTGGCCGGTCTGCGGTTCGGCTACGGGGGCGAGCCGGTGCTCGACGGCCTCGACCTGACCATCGCCCCCGGCGAGGTGGTGGCCCTGGTGGGTGCCACCGGATCGGGCAAGTCGACGTTGTGCAGCCTGTTCAGCCACCTCTACCGGCCCGACGCCGGCGCGGTCCGCCTCGGCGGCGTCGACCTGGCGACGGTCGACCCGGTGTCGGTGCGGACGCGAGTGGCGCTCGCCTTCCAGGAGACGTTCCTCTTCGACGCCTCCGTGCGCGAGAACCTCACCCTCGGCGAGTACATCGGCGACGACGACGTGCACTGGGCGCTCGACCGGGCCCGGGCGGCCCGGTTCGTCGACCGGCTGCCCGACCGCCTCGACCAGCGGCTGGGCGAGCGGGGGGTGACCCTCTCGGGCGGCCAGCGCCAGCGCCTGGCCCTGGCCCGGGCCCTGCTGCGCCGGCCCGGGCTGCTCATGCTCGACGACGCCACCGCGGCGGTCGACCCGATCATCGAGCAGCAGATCCTCGACGGCCTCCGGGCGTCGCTCCAGGCCACCACGCTGATCGTGGCCCACCGGCTGTCGACCATCACGCTGGCCGACCGGGTGCTGTTCCTCGACCGGGGCCGCATCGCCGCCTCGGGGTCCCACGCCCGCCTGGCCGCCACCGTGCCGGGCTACGCGGCGCTGGCCCGGGCCTACGAAAACGGGGAGAGCGGACCGTGACCGCCGCCGACGTCCACGACGCCGCCGCCGAGGTCCTGGCCGAGTCGGTGCCGCCCGGCACCGACGAGGAGCGGCCCCACCCGCCCGCGTCGCCCGAGGAGGTGCACATCCTCGAGGCGGGGGCGATCGCCGTGCTGCGCCGGGGCCTGGCCGTCACCCCCGAGCTGCGCCAGGGCATCGCCCTCACCCTGGTCATGGCCGTGGCCACCGCCGCCGGCAAGCTGGCCGTGCCGATCCTCATCCAGCAGATCCTCGACCGCGGCGTGCTGGGCGCCGGCGGGTTCCGGCCCGCGTTCGTCTACCCGGCCTGTGGCCTCACGGCCCTGGCCGTCATCGCCCTCTACCTGGCCAGCCGGTTCACCTACCTGCGGCTGGTGCGGGCGTCCGAGAACAGCCTGCTCGGCCTGCGCGTGCGCACGTTCGAGCACATCCACCGGCTGTCGATGGCCGAGCACAGCGAGTCGCGCCGGGGCGCCCTGGTGGCCCGCGTCACCAGCGACATCGAGACCCTCGCGCAGTTCATGGAGTGGGGCGCCGTCGCCTGGATCGTCGACAGCTTCCTCATCATCGCCACCTTCGGCGTGATGGCGGTGTACGACTGGCGGCTGGCCGGGCTGGCCTTCGCCGCCTTCGTGCCCCTGGGCCTGCTCCTGCCCACCCTGCAGCGCCGGCAGCTGGCCGCCCAGGACCGGGTGCGCACGGCCGTGGGCGAGACGCTGTCCGAGGTGTCCGAGACGATCACCGGGGCGCCGCTGGTCCAGGCCTACGGGCTGGAGGACCGGGCCCGGGGCCGGCTGGCCGGGGCGATCGACCGCCAGTACCGGGCCTACCTGACCGCCGCCCGCTACTTCGCCGTGATGTTCCCGCTGGGCGACATGTTCGGCGCCGTGGCCCTGGCCGCGGTCTCCGCCGCCGGCGTGGTGTGGGGGCCGGGCTGGGGGCTCGAGGTGGGCGAGGTGGTCGCGTTCATCTTCCTCATCAACCTGCTGCTCACCCCGCTGGCCGAGCTGTCCGAGATCCTCGACCAGACCCAGACCGCGCTCGCCGGATGGCGCAAGGTGCTGGGCGTGCTGGCCACCCCGGTCGACGTGCCCGAGCCGGCCGACGGCCGGGCGCTGCCCCGGGGCCCGCTGCCGGTGGAGGTCCACGGCCTGGGGTTCGCCTACCGGGACGGGCCGCCGGTGCTCTGCGACGTCGACGTGGCGCTGCGCGCCGGCCGGTCGGTCGCCATCGTGGGCGAGACCGGATCGGGCAAGACCACCTTCGCCAGCCTGCTGTGCCGGCTGGCCGACCCCACGGTCGGCACCATCCGCATCGGGGGCGTCGACCTGCGCGACGTGGACCCGGCCGAGCGCCGCCGGGCGGTGCGGCTTGTGCCCCAGGACGGGTTCCTGTTCGACGCCACCGTGGGCGACAACGTGCGGGTCGGCGCGGGTGACGGCACCGAGGTCGACGACGACGCCGTGCGGGCCGCGTTCGCCGCCCTGGGGCTGGCATGGTGGCTCGACGAGCTGCCCCTCGGCCTCGACACGCCGGTGGGCGAGCGGGGCGGCCAGCTGTCCGTGGGCGAGCGCCAGCTGGTGTCGTTGGCCCGGGCCCAGATCGGCGACCCGGGCCTGCTGGTGCTGGACGAGGCCACCAGCGCCGTCGACTCCGAGACCGAGCGGGCGTTGACCGTGGCCCTCCACCGGTTGGCCGAGGGCCGCACCATGGTGTCGATCGCCCACCGCCTCTCGACCGCCGAGGCCGCCGACACCGTGCTGGTGTTCGACGCCGGCCGGGTGGTCGAGTCGGGCACCCACGCCGAGCTGGTGGCGGCGGGCGGGACCTATGCAGGGCTGTACCAGAGCTGGTTGGGCAACACCCGCACCGATCAGCCCGTCGCGGGCGGGCCCACGGCGCCGATCTCCGCCAGGTAGGCGTGGAGGGCGATGGCCACCGCGAAGACGTCCTCGTCGACCACCTCGTAGCCGGCCTCCTCGGCCCGGCCCAGCATGACGGCCACGGCGTCGTCGTCGGCCACCACCACCTCGGGGGTGGCGCCCCCGGGCAGCGCCACCTCGGTGCCCGGGGCGGCCAGCAGCCCCTGGTCCTGCAGGTGGTCGAGCTGGGCTCGGATGAGCTCGCGGACCTCGTCGTAGGTCAGCCGGGCCTGGGCCTCCTCGGGCAGCGCGTCGGCCACCCGGGATACCGCCTCGTCGAGGTCGAAGATGGTGGGCGGCGGCTGATGGCCGAGCCGGAACGTCTCCCGGCCCACGGTGACGGCGGCGATGGCGAACACGATCAGTGCGCCGACGACGAGGAACAACCACTCCACGGCGGGCACGCTAACGGCTGCCACCGGCGGGAACGGCGCCGGGCCGGCCGGCGCCGGATGCGATGATGTACCGTGCCCGCCCGCACCACGACGCCCGCGTTCGTCGGGCGCTCCACCGAGCTGGCGGCGCTGGTCGACGCCTTCGATCACGCTGCCGAGGGCCGCGGCGCCACCGCGCTGGTGGGCGGCGAGGCGGGGGTCGGCAAGTCGCGCCTGGTGGGCGAGATGGCGGCCCAGGCCCGGCGCCGGGGCGCCCGGGTGCTCATCGGCCAGTGCCTCGACCTGGAGGAGGGCGGCCTGCCCTACGCACCGGTGGTCGACATGCTCCGCAGCCTGGCCCGCGACCTCTCGCCCGAGGAGGGTGCCGCGACCCTGGCACCGGTGCGGGCGCTGCTCGGTCGCGACCCGGGCGCCGGCGACTGGCGCGACCCGGGCGACGACGAGAGGCCGGGCGCCGGCTCGGCCAGCCAGCTGGGCCAGGCCCGGCTGTTCGAGCTGCTGCTGACCGTGATCGAGCGCCTGGTCGACACGCGGCCGCTGGTCCTGGTGTTCGAGGACCTGCACTGGGCCGACCGCTCGACGCTCGATCTGGTGTCGCTCCTGGCCAGCAACGTCCGCCACCTGCCGGTCCTGCTGGTGGCCACCTACCGCAGCGAGGACGTGCCGCCCCGCCACCCGCTGCGGAGCCTGTCCGCGGAGCTGACCCGCCGGGGCGCGGTCCACCTGCCGCTCGACCGCCTGGGCCCCGGCGACGTGGCCGAGCTGCTGGGCACGCTGCTGGCCGCGCCGCCACCGGCCGAGGTCACGGCCAGCGTGGTCGAGCGGTCGGACGGCAACCCGCTGTTCGTCGAGGAGCTCGCCGCTGTGGTGGCCGAGGACCCCGGCGCCCCCATGCCGCCGCAGCTGCGGGACGCGGTCACCGCCCGCATCGAGCACATGCCGGCCGAGGCGGCCGCCGTCCTGCGGGCCTGTGCGGTCGGCGGCCGCCAGGTCGAGCACGAGCTGCTCGCGGCCGTGCTCGCCCCTGGCGCCGATCCGCCCACCGCCCCGGTCGATCAACTGGCCCTCGACCGGGCGCTGCGCACCTGCGTCGACCACCGGCTGCTGCTGACCGACCAGCGCACCGGCACCTACCGGTTCCGTCACGCCCTCGTGCACGAGGCGGTGCTGGAGGACGCCCTGCCCGGCGAGCTGGCCCGCCTCCACGCCGCCTACGCCGCCGCGCTGGCCGCCCGGGACCGGCCGCCGGGCCAGGGCGACGACGACTGGGCCCGCCTCGCCCACCACTGGGCGGCGGCCGCCGACTACGACCATGCCCTGGAGGCCGCGGTGCGGGCCGGCCGCGCGGCCGACGCCGCCTTCGCGGTGCCCGAGGCCCACCGCTACCTCGAGTGGAGCGTGCGGCTCTGGGACCGGGCCGACGACCCGATCGCGGCGGCCGGCTACGACCGCGGCGAGCTGCTGGCCCGGGCCGCCGACGCCGCCAG
>DASXRH010000396.1:0-3895 GCA_036506715.1 Acidimicrobiales bacterium | reverse complement strand
CGGCTGCTCAGCCACGTGCTGGCCCTGCCCTACCACCACCCCCTGGAAGTGGCCAAGGCCTTCGCCACCCTCGACCGGCTGTCGGGCGGCCGGGCCATCGTGGGGGTGGGCGCCGGCCACGTGGAGGCCGAGTTCGCACTGCTCGGCGTCGACTTCGCCGCCCGGGGCGACTATGTCGAGTCGGCCCTGCCGGCGCTGCGGGCCGCCCTCGACGATGAGTACCCCGCCCTCGCCGGCGCGGCCTGGGGGCTCGACGGGTCTGCCGCGCTGGCACCCCGGCCGGTCCAGGAGTCGGTGCCGATCTGGGTGGGCGGGTCGTCGCCGGTGGCCGTGCGCCGAGCCGCCCAGTACGGAGACGGCTGGCTGCCCCAGGGGATCCGCCCCGGCGACCTGCCCGGCGTGGTCGAGCGCCTGCGCCGGCTGCGGGCCGAGGCCGGCCGCCCCGAGCGGTTCGACGTCGGCGCCAACCTCGGCTGCTACGTGGGCGCCCCCACCTGGGACGTGGGCCGCACCTACGTGGGCGAGCCGGCGGTGATCGCGGAGGCGTTCCGGCCCTGGGTGGCGGCCGGCGCCAACCAGCTCCAGGTGCGGTTCCGGTCGCGGGACCGGGCCGAGCTGGTCGACCAGGTCGAGCGGTTCGGTGCCGAGGTGGCGCCACTGCTCGGCCCCTGAACGCCCGGGCCCGGGGCCGGAGGTGGCGGGGAAGGGACCGCCTCCGACCCCGGACCCGCGGTCCTACCCGGCCGGCGCCTCGGGTGCGGCGGCGATGGCCGGCGCCTCGCCCTCGCGGTCGTCTTCCTTGCGGGCCGATCCCTGGCCGTTGCCGGTGAAGCTGCCGTTGCGCAGGCTGTTCATCAACGTGGCGGCGAGGCCGTCGAGCGCCCCGCCGCCGCCCCCGGTGACCAGCACGTCGGGGACGATGTCGATGTGGCCGTCGGCCACCGCTCCGGCCACGGCCACCATGGCCGTCGCCGCTTCACCGATGGCGTCGCGCTGGGCCTGGAAGCCGGCCGCCCTGGCCAGACCGAGGGCCTCGGTGGCGCGGGCCTCGGCCAGGCCCAGGGCCTGGGTGCGGTCGGCCTCGGCCTGGCCGGTGAGGCGCACGAACGCCGCCTCGCCGGTGCCGGCCGCCTCGCGGGCCTTGGCCTGGTTGGTGCTGATCTCGACCGACACCTGGGCGGCGGCCAGCTGGGCCTGCATGTCGGCCGTGCCCCGGGCCTTCTCGACCTCGACCCTGGCGGTCTCGGCCCGCTCCTGCTCGACGTAGGTGGTGCGCTCCTGGTTGGCGATCTCGCGCCGGGTCAGGACCTGGACCAGCGCCTCGGGGAACACGACGTCCTGGATGTAGACGCCCCGGGTCTCGACGTCGTAGGCGGCCAGGTACTCGCTGACCGCCCGGAACGCGGTGCCCTGCACCTCGCGCCGGGTCTCGATGAAGCGCACGGCCTCGAGGTCCTGCAGGGTGTTGCGGAAGTGGTTGCCCACCGCCGACTGCAGCACCTCGTTGACCAGGTTGAGCATGGTGCCCACCATCGAGATGACCTTGGGCGCCTTGGTGTCGGACACGTGGATCTGCACCTGGAGGTCGATCGTGAAGATGAACCCCTCCCGGCTCTTGCCCACGATCGGCTCGAGCCGGGCGTCGAGGTCGTGCGCCTGGCTCTGGGCGTTGGCCCAGTTGAGGGTGAGGATGAAGGTCGGCACGATCTCGGCCGCGTACACCCGGGGGTTGATGGCGTACTTGCCGGTGCGCAGCGGCTCCTCCCAGATGCCGCGGTGCCCGGGGCGCACGATCGACCCGAACTTGAACTCGGCGCCCGATGTGTCGAGGGTGGGCAGGCCGACGAAGCCCTTGATGACGGCCACCTCGCCCTGGTTGACCACCAGCATGGGCACCAGCTGCACCCGCACCAGGAAGGGGTTGAGCAGGTAGGCGCCGTACAGCAGAGGGTCGTGCTGCAGGCCGATGCGCCCGCCGTTGTCGAGGAAGCCCTGGAAGTCCTGGTAGTTGTTGTGCAGGTCGTTCTTCGACCCGAGCAGGTGGTCGATGAGCTGGGCGTCGGTGGTCTCGGGGTTGGACTCGAGCTCCGCGATGTCGTCGAAGCCGCCCAGCCGGGAGGCGATGTCGCCCTTGGCCAGCGGGGTTCCCTCCAGCGTGGTGACCAGGCCGATCACGTCCTCGCTGCCCTGAGGGGCGATGACCACGACCTGGAGCTGCTCCGCGGCCAGGCCGAACGAGTTGGGCGTGAGCTGCCCGCCGCCGGCCAGCGCCGCGAGCTCGGGGGCCACCGGCAGGCCGAACACCTCGCGCGATGTGATGACGATGAACGCCACCGGGTGGACCGGCACCAGGGTGCCGGGGGGCAGGACGGGCCGCTGCACGCCCTTCTGGCCGCCGTCGAGGAAGGCGTCGAGGCGGGAGAAGTCACCGAAGCTCGTGCGGTACTGGGCGCTCTTGGCCCCGATGGGCAGCGGCGCGCCCACCTGGGCGATGACCACGCCGATCTCGCCCGCGGGCACCTGGACCCACGGGTAGCGCTCGACCGAGGAGACCGGCCACAGCCGGAAGCGCAGGCCCGGCATGAGAAGCTCGGCCTGGTAGCCGGCCTCACCCCGGAAGGCGATGGGGTTGTCGCCGTGCAGCTTGCGGAACCCCAGCTTCTTGTTGACCAGGCCGACCTCGGCCGGGCCGATGCGGTGCACGGATTTGGCCAGCACCACCAGCACCACGAATGCCGCCACCGCCGCGGCGACGAGTGTCGCGTTCATCCCTCTCTCTTCCTGACCCACCGTGGGTCATCCGTCGGGTTCAGCGTAACCAGACGTCTGGTTCCGCTCAATAGGTTTCTTCGACGCCGGCGGGTTACAGTCGTCCCCGTGGCCGCCCACCTCCGTGCCGCCGACGACGGATGGCACCAGTGGCACGACGACGTCCCCGAGGGTGACGGGCCGCCCGTCACCGTGCGGGTTCGGTTGGGCCAGGGTGATGACGGCCGCCTGCACCTCGTCGAGATGCACGTCGACGGCGAGTTGTCCGCGGAGGTCCTGCGCTCGATCCCGGTCGGGCGGATCGAGGCGGCGGCCAACGCCCAGCTCCACCCGAGCGCCAGCGCGCCCCTCGGCCTCGACCTGGCCTCCGCGTTCGGCGACGACGCGCTGGGCGACGACGACGTCTTCCCCTCGTGCGCGGGATCGTTCGCCGACGCCGTCCTGCCCCCGGCGCTGCGCGACAGCGCGGGCGGCGGCTACCGCGACGAGTTCTACGGCGCCGTCGCCGCCATCTACCGCTCGCTCGCCGCCTCCACCCCCCGGCCGGTGGCCGAGATGGCCGGAGCCAACGACGTGCCGGTCACCACCGCCCAGCGCTGGGTCAAGGAGGCCCGGCGGCGGGGGCTGCTGGCCCCCGGGCGGCCGGGCAAGGCCGGCTGACCGGTCACGTCACGCGCACCCCGGTCAGGTCGTCGGGCGCCGGCGGGTAGCGCAGGTCCAGCCCTTCCAGCGTCTCGACCAGGGTGCGGCAGATGACGAGGTCGCGGTGCCACTTCCTGTTGGCCGGCACCACGATCCACGGCGCCTTCCGGCTGGCCGTGCGCCGGATGGCCTCCTCGTAGGCCACCTGGTAGGCGTCCCAGTGCTTGCGCTCCTCGAGGTCGGACATGCGGAACTTCCACTGCTTGCGGGGATTGTCGATCCGCGCCTGCAGGCGCCGGGCCTGCTCCTCGGCCGAGATGTGGAGGAAGAACTTGCGGATGATCGTGCGCTCGTCGCTCAGCATGGCCTCGAAGTCGGCGATGTGGCGGTAGCGGGCCTGCCACCGGGCCTTGGGCACCAGGTCGTGGACCCGCACGACGAGCACGTCCTCGTAGTGGCTGCGGTCGAAGATGGCGATGTGCCC
>DASXRH010000395.1:0-4423 GCA_036506715.1 Acidimicrobiales bacterium | reverse complement strand
GCAGGCCGGCGATGGCGCCTGCCAGCTTGCCGGCCTCCTCGTGGCGGCCCTCGCCCCGCAGCCGGGAGTACACGGGGATGAACGAGGCCGACAGCACGCCCTCGCCCAGCAGGTTCTGCATGAGGTTGGGGATGCGCAGCGCCGCCTTGAACGCGTCGGCGGCGGGGCTGACGCCGAGGAAGGCGCCGATGACGATCTCGCGGATCAGGCCGGCGCAGCGCGACAGGAGGATGCCGGCCGCCACCAGGAAGGAGCCCCGGGCGTTGGTGGTCGGCGGCTCGCCGGGCGGCCGCTCCGCCGCCCCCGCCTCGGGCGGCGGCCCCGCCGGGGGCGGGGGCAGTCCGGGCTCGGGGGTCAGCCGGGGGGCGGGCGGGATGTCGTGGGGGGCCACCGGCGGCGGTGCCACCGGCATGGCGTCGACCGGGAAGGCGGCCTCGTCGGCGACGACGTCGACGTCGATGGCCTGGTGCTCGCCGGTCATCCACGGGGCCAGGGGCTGTTGGGACACCCCGGGCGACTCGACGGCCAGACCGAAGACGTCCTGGTGGACGGCGAGCTCGATGGTGGCGGCCTCGGGCTCGTAGTCGAGGCGGGGCAGGTCGGGCGGCAGCCGCCGGGGCCGGCGCCGGTCGCCGTTCCACGGGTCCTCGTCCCGGTCCTCGTCGCGCTCGTGCGAGAACTCGCTGGCCCGCCGGCGGTTGCCCTCGCCGTAGTGCAGCTCCTCGTCGCGGGGCAGCCGGCGGCGCCGGGGCCGCGGGTCGGGCTCGTCGGGGGCCGGATCGGACCCGGGCCCCCGGCCGGGAGGTTGGGGCCTCACCGAGCCGCCTCGCCCCCACCGGCGACGGCGGCCGTCTCGTCCAGCGCCTGACGCAGGGCCTCCATCTCGGTGACGACGGCGTCGACGTCGGCGCCCAGGCCCTCGACGCCGGCGTCGGCGCTGGCCGAGGCCGACAGCTCGAGGCTGCGGGCCACGGCCTCGTCGAGCCGGGCGTCGAGCAGGCGCAGCTCGCTGCGGGCCTGGTCGATCACCCCGTCCAGCCGGTCGGCGGTGGCCCGCTGGGCCCGGAGGGCCTCGATGACCCGGTCGCGGGCCGGGCCCGCGGCGTCGACCTCACCCCCGGTCAGCCGGGCCAGCTGGCGGTCGACGTCGGTCACGTCGATGCCCCGGCGGGCCTCGACGAGCGTCTGGCCCCGGCGGGCCACCAGCCAGCACTCGTCGACGCCGGTCTCGATGCGGGCGGCGATCTCGGCCAGGTGGTCACGCAGCGGGCCGTCGGGGGCCCGGGTGACCGCCTCGGCGAACCGGGTGCGGGCCTGCAGCGCCTCCTGCACGAACCGGCGCCACGGCTCGGCCAGCGTGAAGGGGTCGATGCGCTCGCGCCGGGGCCCCCGGGGGACCTTGCGCCACACGTTGACCAGCCAGGCGGCCAGGCCCAGCGGCACCGCGGCCCACAGGGGGGCACCGGCCACCACGGCGGCGGCGGCCACGACCACGGCCAGCAGGATGCCGATCGGGGACGTGACGGCCCGGGCGCCCTGGGGCGTGAACAGCCGGTCGCGGAACGAGGTGGGGGGCATCGCTGCGGTTCACGTTACGCGGCACCGGGTGGGGGCGGACGCATCGCGCCGGGGCGCCGTCAGCCGGCGTAGCGCTGGAGCGAGGCCGTCACCTCGTCCTGGGCGTCGGCCAAGGTCTTGTCGATGTCGGCCCCGTTGAGCAGGACCGACTCCATGGCCTGCTGGACGTCGTCGGTGAAGTCGACGTAGGGGCCGATGAGGGGGCCCGGCTTGTCGGGGTCGGCGGCGGCCAGCTGGTCGACGGCCGGCTTGAGCAGCACGCCGGCCACCGTGTCGGTCCAGTAGGCCTGCACGTCGGGCTGGTCGCTCACCGCCTTGACGATGGGCAGGTAGCCGGCGTCGATGTGCCACGACTTGGCGTTCGCCGGCTGGAGCATGAACTTCAGGAACTGCCACGAGGCCGCCTGCTGCGCGGGTTCGGAGGCGTTGACGATGAAGAACGCCCCGCCGCCCGGCTGCACCTGGCCGGGCGTGGTCACGCCGGGGAACGGCCCGGTGCCCGGCACCAGGCTGGACTTGTCGACCACCGACGCGTCGAAGTGGGCGCCCACCTCCTCGGGGGTGAGGCCGCCGCCCAGCGCCTGGGCGATGGTGGTCGAGGCGGTCGAGGTCTCGATGAGCATCGACGACTGCTGGGTGACGAGCGCCAGGTAGTGGTCGACGCTGCCCTCGGTGGGGGAGAACACGTTGAGCAGGCCCTCGTCGTTCATCTTCCGCAACCAGGCCATGATGTCCTGGGCCTGGGGGGTGTCGAACGTCGCCTTGGTGGCCAGGCCCTCCTGGCCGTTGTCGTTGTTGACGACGTCGACGCCCTCTCCCGCCAGCCAGTTCTCGAACACGGCGTGGCTGACCTTGAACGACAGGGGCTTGGGGATGCCCGACGCCTTGAGCGCCTTGGCGGCCGCGTACAGCTCGTCGAGGGTCTTGGGCGGGTTCTCGGGCTCGAGCCCGGCCTTCACGAAGTGGGCCTTGTTGTAGTAGAGGACCTGCGAGGTGACGTTCATGTAGCCGGGGTAGAGCACGCCGCCCACCGAGTAGGCCGAGCGCACCGCCGGCTCGATCTGGGTGGGGTCGTAGTCGTCGGCCTTCATGCAGGCCTCGGCCGGCAGGATGAGCGTGCTGTCGGCCAGCACCTGGAGCTGGGTGTTCTCGAGGTAGACGATGTCGGGCAGCTCGGGCCGGCCGTCGCCGCCGGCGGACACCTGCCCACCGCCGGTCGAGCTCGACGTGGGCGGGTCGCTGCAGGCCACCACCGCGAGCAGGGTGGCCGCCACGAGGACGGGAACGAGGTGTCGGGGTCTGCGCGCCGGCATGGTCTGCCTCCTGCGGGGCGATCCTACGGGCCGGTCCGCGGTGCCGGGGCATCAGCCCGCATAGCGCTCCAGCGCGGCCGTGACCGTGGTCTGGGCGTCGTCCAGCGCGGCCTCGGGCTTCTGGCCGGTGAACAGCACGCCGTCCATGGCGCCCTGCACGGCGGTGGCCTCGTCGCTGTAGGGCCCGATGAGGGGCCCGGGCAGGTCGGGGTCGGCGTGGGCGAACTGCTCGACCCCCGGCTGGAGCAGCACCCCGGCCAGGTCGTCGCGCCAGAACGCCTGGACCTGGGGAAGGTCGGTCACGGCCTTGACCACCGGCAGGTAGCTGCCGCTGGTGTGCCACACGGCGGCGTTCTCGGGCTGGAGCATGAAGTCCATGAACCGCCAGGCGGCCGCCTGCTCGGCGGGCTTCGAGGAGTTGAGCATGTAGAACGCGCCGCCGGACGCGAAGACCTGGCCGCCGGCGTCGATCCCGGGGAACGGCCCGGTGCCCGGCACGAGCCGGCTGGAGTCGACCACCGAGGCGTCGAAGTCGACGCCGGCCTGGGCGGCGGTGATCTGGCCGTTCAGGGCGTCGCGCACGGTGGTGGCCGCGGTCGAGGTCTCGATGACCATCGACGACTGCTCGGTGACCAGCGCGAGGTAGTCGTCGATGGCGCCCTCGGTGTTGGCGAAGGCGTTGAGCAGGCCCTCGTCGTCCATCTTCTTGAGGAACTCGAGGAGCTTGGTGGCCTCGGGGGTGGCGAAGGTGGCCCTGGTGGCCTCGCCGTTGCGCCCGTTCCCGTTGTTGACGATGTCGTCGCCGATGCCGCCCAGCCAGGTGTCGAAGTACCACCGGTCGGTCTTCATCGCGAACGGCTTGGGGGCGATGCCGGCCGCCTTGATCTTCTCGGCCGCCTGGGACACCTCCTCGAGGGTCTGCGGCGGGTGGGCGGGGTCCAGCCCGGCTTTCACGAAGTGGGCCTTGTTGAAGTACAGCACCGGCGTGGACACGTTCATGTACCCGGGGTAGAGCACGCCGCCGATCGAGTACTTGGCCCGGGCGGCCGCCTCCAGGTCGGTCGGGTCGTAGCCGGCGGCGTCCATGCAGGCCTGGGCGGGCAGCACCAGCCCGCTGTCGGCCAGCGAGGCGAGCTGGGTGTCCTCGAGGTAGACGATGTCGGGCAGCTGCTTGCCGCCGGCGGCCGAGGCCGCGCTCTCGAAGGCCCGGTACACCTCCTCGTAGGCGGTGCCCTGGTCGCTGGCGTTGATGACGACGTCGCCCTGGCTCTGGTTGAACCGGGCCACCATGTCGTCCATCGTCGTCTTGGCCGCCCCGGCGAGGCCGCCGTACCACAGGTCGATCGTGACCGGGCCCGAGGCGCCGTCGAGGGCGTCGATCGGGCACTCGGGCAGTCCGTCCGGCCCCGTGGCCGCCTGGTCGCCGGCCGAGTTGGCGGTGGGCGGGTCGCTGCAGGCCAGGGCCACCAGGGCGGCGGCGGCCGCTACCGCCAGGCCCCGACGGCGGGCCCCCGTCAACCCTTGACCGCCCC
>DASXRH010000394.1:0-3605 GCA_036506715.1 Acidimicrobiales bacterium | reverse complement strand
ACGGAAGGGAGGGCCGCGCCCGGGATCACCGGCGGGACCGGCCAGCCGGCGTCGGCCCAGGGGACCGGCCGGTCGACCGGGGGCGGCGGCGGGGCTGGCGGGGGCAGGTGGGCCCAGCGGGGGAGGTCGGGATCGGCGGCGGGGGCGTCGACCCGGGGGCCCGCGTCGAGGGCCACCGCGCCGACGGCGGCACCCACCCGCAGCGGGTCGGGGTCGACCGGCGGCACCAACCGGGCGACGGGGACCGGGTCGACCAGCGGACCGAGGGGGTCGTCGTCGTCCTCGTCGGTGAAGGCCCCGGAGGCGGTCGCGGTGGCCCACGACCAGCGCCCGGCCGCCACCGGCTCGGCGGCAGCCGGTTCGGCGGCCGGATCGTCGTGCCCGTCCTCGTCCTCGCCCTCGCCCGCCAGCCACTCGTCCAGCGTCGGACCGGGTGGCGGCTGCGAGACCGGGAGCCCGTCGCCCCCGAACACCCGGTCGCCGCCGTCCACCGGCAGGAAGAACGGCACGTCCCCGGGCAGCCGGGTGAGGGCGTCCAGCACGTCGTCGGCGGTGAACGGGGCCGCCACCTCGGCCAGGTTGACGTGCTCGGGGACCGATCCCGGGGTGGACGACGTCCCCGGCAGCCCGGTCAGCACCACGGCCCGGAAGTCCCCCCGGGCCAGGCGCGCGGGCAGCCGGTCGACCGCCGGCTCGCCCCCGGCGGCGACGACGAACAGCACGCTGTCCCGGGTGGCGCCCCGGGCCCGCTCGGCCAGATGGCGGTCCACGTCGGGCCCGGCGGCGATGGTCACCACCTCCGCCCCCGCCGGTTTGTCGTCCTCCAGCAGGTGCCCCAGCTCGGGCAGCCCGATCACGACGATGCGCAGCCTGTCACCCACGACGGATCCCTTCCCCCTCACCCGCTCGGCACCGGCACCGGGATGACCGGCGCCACGGGCGCCGCGTCCCGGGCCCGCCGGTCGTCGACGTTGGTCGAGAACGCCCGGAAGACGTCGGCCGGGATCGGGTCGTGCAGCACCGCGCTGCGCCGTCCGAGCAGGTCCCGGTGCAGCGACACCGCCGCCCGGCCCGGCCGGTCCGGCCCGGCCCGCCGGGGCCCGGCGTCCCGCAGCATGCGGATCCGCTCGTCGGTCACCTCGAAGCCCACCAGCTTGATGGCCGCCGCCGCCTCGACGTCGTCCTCCAGCGCCATGGCGAACACCCGGGAGATGTAGGTCTCCATGCCCTTGGAGAGCACGTCGGACGGCAGTTGCGAGGCGTAGATGAGCCCGACGTTGAGCGACCGCCCCTCCCGCATCATCTTGTCGTTGAGGGCCACCGTGTCGGCGTGGCCGAGCACGGTGTGGGCCTCGTCGGTGGCCATCACCCCGCCGTCCGACAGCGACAGGATGCCGACCGACGCCGACGTCACACAGCGGATGGCGGCCAGGCTGATGCGCTCGGCGTCGGTGTAGGCGTCCTTGATCTGCGACGGCAGGTTCAGGTCCACGTCGAACTCGATCAGCGTGAGCGCCGAGGTCATCTCCCGGTCGTCGAACCGGGGCCGGGGCTGCATCCCCACCCCCAGCTGGAACAGCGGCGTCGACGCCCACGTGCGCTCGACCAGGTCGGCCACCACCGGGTCGTCCACGCAGGCCAGCGCCTCGCCAACGCACCGGGCGCCGCCCACCGCGCCCCGGTTGAGCCCGAACCGCAGCGCCGTCCGCTGCCGCTGGTCGAGGTCGATGACTGTGGTGATGAAGTTGGCGGCGATGCTGGCCGCGGTGTCGGGCCGGGCGAAGCGGAAGGGGTCGAACGCCCCGCCGCCCTCCTCGCTGGCCAGCGTGGCCAGCGACACCCGCTCGGCCGAGTGGTCGGTCTCGCGGTTCACCAGGTCGACGAAGGGCTGCAGCGAGTCGAACCCCTTGGGGTTCACCACCATCACCCGGTGACCCATCAGCACGCTCTGCAGGCACAGCAGCTGGAGCAGCATGGTCTTGCCGCTGCCGGGCCGGCCGCAGATGTAGGTCGTGGGCGGCCGGTCCTGGCGGGAGGCGGCCAGCGGGTCGAAGTAGACCGGCGCCCCGTCGGGCAGGCCCTGGCCCACGAACGCCCCCTCCGGATCGCCCAGCTCGGTGAAGCTGGCGATGCCCGAGTAGGCCACCATCGCCAGGTTGAGTCGCTGGGGCCACGGCGAGCACCGCACCCGCGAGCACGGCTGGACCTCGTCGAGGGCCAGCATCTGGCGGTGCCCGAGCGGCTTGGTCTCGATGCCGTACGCGGCCGACAGGTACTCGACGAACGTCTCGGTGGCGTGGGCGGGGGGCGTGCGCCGGCCGAAGATCACCGAGCAGTCGAGCAGCGACGGCACGTCCTTGCCCTGGGCGAACTCCTGGCGCACGGCCTTGGTGAACGCCACCCGCTCGGCGGCGTCGCCGCCCTCGCCGTGGGGGTCGTGCGCCTTGGCCGCCTCGTGCTCCTGGCTGTGGCTGCGCAGCGACCGGCGCAGGTCGCGGTTGGTGTCCTCGCCGGTCTGCAGCTGGGCCCGCAGCGACACGACGTCGGGCCCGTGGTCGAGGTTGAACGCGTCGGCGAGCCACATCGAGTCGGGCGCCCGCAGCAGCGGGGCGGTGAACCGCTCGAGCGCCACGAACTCGATCTCGTCCCCGGACCCGATCACCAGCTTCTCCGGCAGGCGGACGACCTCGGGCTCGGCGTGGCGGCCGTCGTTGAACCACGCCTCCAACCGCCGGCGCTCGGTGCGCGTCGGGGCCCGGCAGTCGTGGCGGCGCAGCACCGAGGCGATGTGGCGGCGGTCCGGCTCGAAGGCCGCGTAGTCGGTGGGGGTGTCGCGCAGCAGGCCGGCGACCAGCTCCATCGACATGTCGAGGACGGACCGCGACCGGGCGGCGGCCAGGGCGTCGATGTCCCGCAGCTTCACGCCGAGGAACGTGGCCTGCTGGGGGACGTGGAGGCGGTCGAGCACCTCGCCGACGTAGGCCGACTGGGCCTCGGTGGGGGTGCCAGGAGGGACCTCGGGCGTGCCCTCCCACCGCACGGAGATGACGTGGACGTCGCGGTACGAGGCCGTCGAGCGCACCCCGAAGCTGCGGGACAAGCTGGTGCGGCCGATCTCGGCCAGCACGTTCTCGACCCGCCGGCCGACGTCGAGGATGGCCTCGTCGTCCTCGTAGTACAGCGGGTGGTTGCGGACCACGGCGTACAGCCACAGGCTGCGGTCCCGGCCGGTGTAGAGGGCGTGGCCGCTGCCGGTCTCGCGCTCGACCCAGGGGGTGGCCCGGAACTCGCCGGTGGCCCGGTCGACGGTGCCGGTGCCCCCGCGGTCGTCGGTCAGCTTGGCCACGAGCTTGCGGAGCGTGCTCACTGGTGCAGCCTTCGGGATGCACGCAGTGAGCGATCGGCACTGCGTGCCGAGTAGGGCGCTGTGCTCATGCTTCGCTCGCTTCGCTCGCTCACCCGGCCTCCTCGGCGGCGGCCGCGGCGGCGGCCGGCGACGCGGTCGTGGTGGTGGACCGGGCCTCGCCGCCGGCCGGGATGCGGCTGGCGTTCTCGTAGGCGGTCAGGGTCAGCGCCGAGCCGGCCGGGCCCCAGGCCACGATCTC
>DASXRH010000393.1:0-5488 GCA_036506715.1 Acidimicrobiales bacterium | reverse complement strand
ACGCTGTACGTGGCCGTGAGCCAGTCGGGCGAGACCTACGACACCCTGGCCGCGGTGCAGGAGGTGACCCGCAAGGGCGGCGACGTGATCGGCGTGGTCAACGTGCCCGGCAGCTCGATCGGCGCCGCCTGCGGGTCGGGCGTGTACCTGCACGCCGGGCCCGAGGTGTCGGTGACGTCGACCAAGAGCTTCACCTCGACGGCGGTGGCCTTCGCCCTGCTGGCGCTGCACCTGGGGCGGGTGCGCGACCTGGGCCCCGGTGACGGCGAGCGGCTGGTGCGGGGCCTGGAGGCGCTGCCCGGGCTGATCGGCGACGTGCTGGCCGGCGAGGCGGCGGTGGCGGCCGTGGCCCAGGAGCTGGTGGCCCCGGCGACCAGCATGTTCTACCTGGGGCGGGTGGGTGGCTACGCGGCGGCGCTGGAAGGCGCGCAGAAGCTGAAGGAGGTGTCGTACGTGCACGCCGAGGCCTACCCGGCCGCCGAGCTGAAGCACGGCCCGCTGGCGCTGGTGGGGCCGGACGTGCCCACGGTGGTGGTGCTGCCCGACGACGCCCTGCTGGACAAGAACCTGGCGACGGTGGAGGAGATCAGGGTCCGGCGGGGCCCGGTGATCGCCGTGACCGACGCCGACCTGGGCGCCGGCGAGGGCCCGGACGGGGACGACGACCGCTTCGCCGCCGTGCTGCGGGTGCCCCGCGCCGAGCCCGAGCTGGCCCCGCTGGTGCTGGGCATCCCCCTGCAGCTGCTGGCCTACCATGCCGCCCTCGCCCTGGGGCGGGACGTGGACCGGCCCCGCAACCTGGCCAAGAGCGTGACGGTGGAGTAGCGCCCGACGGCGCGTGGCGGACCCCGCACAGGGGTTGCCGTGAACGAACATGTGTTCGATCATAGTGGGGTGTCGCAGGCGCAGGGACTGGTTTTCGATCCCGGGGTGACCGGGGCTCCGGGGCGGTCCGGCGCGGGCCCCGGGCCGGGCCCGGTGGCGGGGTCGGGGTCGGGGGCCCTCGGGGCGCTGGCCGAGCGGGTCCGGCCCACCGACCTGGCCCGGGACCGGCGGCTGCCCGTGCTGCCCGCCTTCACCGACCTGCTGCCCGGAGCGGGGCTGCGGCGGGGGGCGACCGTGGCGGTGGGGGCGGCGCCCGGGGTGGCCGGGGCGACGTCGCTGGCGCTGGCCCTGGCGGCCGGGCCGTCGCGGGCGGGGTCGTGGGTGGCGGTGGTGGGCCTGGGGTCGCTGGGGCTGGTGGCGGCGGCCGAGATGGGGGTCGACCTGGGGCGGCTGGTGCTGGTGGCCGATCCCGGGCGGGACCGGGCCGGGTGGGCGTCGGTGGTGGCGGCGCTGGTCGACGGGTTCGACGTCGTGTTGCTGGCACCGGGGGGCGTGGGCGCCGCCGGGGAGGTCGATGGCGGCGGGGGATCCGGACCGGGCCGGCGGCTGCGCCCGGCCGACGCCCGCCGGCTGGTGGCCCGGGTCCGGGAGCGGGGATCGGTGCTGCTCTCCGTGGGCGGCGACCTGCCGGGCGAGCGCAGCCCCCTCCGCCTGACCGTGGTCGCCGCCGCCTGGGAGGGCCTGGGGGACGGTTGGGGGCACCTGGAGGGCCGGCGGGTCACGGTCGAGTCGGGCGGGCGGGGCGAGGCGGCCCGGCCCCGGCGGGCCGAGCTGTGGCTGCCCCGCCACGACGGGACGGTGGGGACGGCCGATCCGGTGGTGGCGCCGATCCGGTTGCGCCGGGAGCGGGGGGTGAGCGCGTGAGCGGGTCGGGCACTGCCACCCGCACGCTGGTGGTGTGGTGCGCGGACTGGCCGGTGGTGGCGGCCGGGGTGGCGCTCGACGTCCCCGCCGCCGTGCTGCGGGCCAACCGGGTGGTGGCGTGCTCGCCGGCCGCCCGGGCCGACGGGGTCGAGCGGCACCAGCGCCGGCGCGACGCCCAGAGCCGGTGCCCCGAGCTGGTGTTGATCCCCCACGACCCCGCCGCCGAGGCCCGGGCGTTCGAGCCGGTGGCGGGATCCCTCGAGGTCCTCACCCCCCGCATCGAGATCACCTACCCCGGGGCGTGCGCCTTCCCCACCCGGGGACCGTCCCGCTACCACGGCGGCGACGAGGCCCTGGCCGACCGGGCCGCCCGCCTGGCCGCCAGCGCGCTCCGAGGTCGGGGACCTGTGCGGGTGGGGGTGGCCGACGGTCCCTTCGCCGCCGCCCTCGCCGCCCGCCGCCGCCACGCCAGCGCCGGCGCCGACGCCGGCGACCCGCCCGCCACCAGTACCGGCCCCACCGCCGTCCGGGTCATCGCCCCCGGCGCCACCCCCGACTTCCTCGCCCCCATCCCCGTGACCGTGCTGGCCGACGTCGGCGGCCCGGCCGGGGCCGACCTGGTCGACGTGCTGGAACGCCTCGGCATCCGCACCCTCGGCGCCCTGGCCGCCCTGCCGGTGGCCGAGATCGTGGGCCGCTTCGGCGCCGAGGGCCTGCTCGCCCACCGCCTGGCCCGGGGCCTCGACGAGCGGCCCCCCGTCACCGCCCCGCCCCCGCCCAGCTGGACCGTGGCCATCGAGATCGACCCGCCCGCCCAGCAGGTCGAGGCCGTCGCCTTCGTGGCCCGGGGCCTCGCCGACGACCTCCACGGCCGGCTGGCGGCGGCGGGCAGCGCCTGCACCCGGCTGGTCATCGGGGCCGAGACCGAGCACGGCGAGATCCACGAGCGGGTATGGCGCACCGAGGGCACCTTCACACCCCTCGCCATCGCCGACCGGGTGCGCTGGCAGCTCGACGGGTGGCTCCAGGCGCCCCAGCGCCCGTCCGGCGGGCTGATCCGGCTGTGGCTGGCGCCCGAGGAGGTGGTCCCGGCCGGGGGCCGCCAGCTGGCCTTCGGGGCCGGGGCCGCGGCGGTCGACGCCGTGGAGGCGGGGGACCGGGCGGCGCGGGCTCTGGCCCGCATCCAGGGCCTGCTGGGGGTGGAGGCCGTGCGGGTCCCCGAGTGGCGGGGCGGCAGGGGTCCGGGCGAGCGGATCGCCCTGGTCCCGGTGGCAGCCGACGACGTCACCGAGGCCCGCCCCGCGGCCGAGCCCGGCTGGGTGGCCGAGCCCTGGCCGGGGGTGGTGCCCGAGCCGGCGCCGGCCACCGTCCACGACCCACTGCTGCCGGCCACCGTGGTCGACGACGCCGGCCGCCCCGTGGTGGTCACCGGGCGGGGGGAGGTGAGCGCCCCGCCGGCCACCGTCAGCGTGGCGGCCCGGGGCGGGGGCCGGGCCCGGGCCGTCCCCGCGGCCGTCGTGGCCTGGGCCGGACCGTGGCCGTGCGACGAGCGGTGGTGGGACGCCGGCAGCCACCGGCGCCGGGCCCGCCTCCAGGTGACGACGGCCGACGCGCTGGCGCTGCTGCTGGTGGTGGAGGCCGGCCGCTGGTGGGTGGAGGCGACCTATGACTAGTGGACCCGGACCCGCCCGCAGCCCGGGGTCAGCGCAGCCGCACCACCCGCAGCACGTCGGCCGCCGGCTCGTGGTCGCCCGGGTACCCGCCGATCACCACCACCACGTCGCCCGGTCCGGCCACCCCGGCGGCCACGGCCGCCTCGGTGCCGAACCACACCATGTCGTCGGTGGTGGACCACGGCCGGCCCTCGACGGCGGTGACGCCCCAGGTGAGCGCCAGGCCCCGCACGGTCCGCTCGGACGGGCTGACCGCCAGCACCGGCACCGTGGGCCGGAACCGGGCCACCGCGCGGGCCGTGTCGCCCGACCTGGTGCAGCACACGATGGCGGCGGCGCCGATGTTGGTGGCCGCCCGCCAGGCGCCGTCGCTGGTGGCGTCGGTGATGCGGGCCGCTCGGGGCAGGGGGGCCGAGCGCCGCAGCTTGCCCAGCTTGCCGCCCCACTGCAGGTAGTCGGCCTCCCGCTCGGCCCGGGCGACGACGGCGGCCATCACGGCCACGACCTCGGCGGGCTCGGCGCCCACGGCGGTCTCGGCCGACAGCATCACGGCGTCGGTGCCGTCGAACACGGCGTTGGCCACGTCGGACACCTCGGCCCGGGTGGGGTAGGCGGCGGTGATCATCGACTCGAGCATCTGGGTGGCGGTGATGACCGGCCGGCCCGCGGCGATGGCGGCCCGCACCAGCCGCTTCTGCACGTGGGGCACGTCCTCCAGCGGCAGGCGGATGCCCAGGTCGCCCCGGGCGACCATGATGGCGTCGGCCACGTCCATGATCTCGTCGGCCAGGGCGACGGCCGACGCGGTCTCGATCTTGGCCACGATCTGGGGGCGCCCGGGCCCGAGGGCGGCGACGAGGCGGCCGATGTCCTCGGGCCGCTGGACGAAGGAGGCGGCCACGGCGTCGGCGCCGGCGTCGCGGGCGGCCACGGCCAGCACCAGGTCCCGTTCGGTGGGACCGGACACGCCGCCCAGCCCGTCGGGCAGGTGGGCCCCCGGCCGGCCCTCGGCCCGCCCGCCCCGGCGGACCACGGCGGGGGCCGTGCGCCCGTCGCCCGTGCCGTCGCCGGCGTCGGCCGCGATCTCCAGCGCCACGGCGCCGTCGCCGAGGACGATGCGATCGCCGGGCGCCAGATCCAGCGTGGCCAGGTCGAGGCCGATGGTGGCGCGGTCGCTGGCCGGCGCCCCGCACCGCAGCGTGACCCGGTCGCCGGACGCCAGCTCGACGCCGCCGGCCGGGAAGGGGGCGGTGCGCAGCTTGGGCCCAGGCAGGTCGACGAGCACGCCGACGGGACGACCCTCGTCCCGGCCGACCCGCCGCACCCGTTCGACGAGCGCCAGCTGGTCGGCCGGCTCGCCGTGGGACAGGTTGATCCGGATGACGTCGGCCCCGGCGGCGATCACCTTGCGCAGGACGGGTTCGTCCCACGACGCCGGCCCGATGGACGCCACGATCTTGGTTCGCCGCACTGCCTGCCCTTCCCCTGCGCCCCGTTGTGCCCCAGCGGTCGCCCGCGTGCACGCGGACCCGGCCACGCTAGCGATCTGCGTCCGCCCGATGCGTGCGGTATTCCACTCTTCCCGTTGGGAACATAGGCTGGGCGCGTGTCCGCCGCCGTCGAGCCCACCCAGACGGGTTACACCCTGCTCGGGCTGCTGTCCTTCGGCGTCGAGCTGTCGGGTTACGAGCTCAAGCAGTGGGCCGACAACCTCAAGTACTTCTGGTCCGCGCCGGCCATGAGCCAGGTCTACCGCGAGCTCGAGCGCCTGACGGCCGGCGGGCTGGTCGACCAGCGGCGGGTGGTGCGCGACGGCACCCGGGCCACCAAGGTCTACCGGCTGACCCCGCTCGGCGAGCAGGTGGTGCGGTCGTGGCTGGCCGAGCCGCCGGCCCCGCCGGTGCTGCGCCACCCGGCGGCGCTGCGGGTGTTCTTCGGCCACCTGCTCGACGCCGACGAGCTGCGGGCGGCGCTGGAGACACACCGGGCCTGGTGCGAGCGGACGCTGGCCGAGCTGGCCGACCTGCGGGCGGGCCTGGGCGACGAGGCGATGTGGCGCAACCCGG
>DASXRH010000392.1:0-2974 GCA_036506715.1 Acidimicrobiales bacterium | reverse complement strand
CGGCCGAGGGTGTGATCGGCCACGAGCCCCGCATCGCAACTCTGGTGGCGGCCGCCCTCGCCGCCCCCAGCGTCATGGCCGCCGCCGCCCGCCCGCACTGGCGTGAGCTCTACGTCGGGGTGCCCCTCGCCCCCGGCCGGGCGCTGGAGGGCTACGTCGACCTGCTCTACCGGGGCGACGTCGGGCTGGTGGTGGTCGACTACAAGACCGGCCCCGCCGGCCTCGACGCCGACCTCGACGGGTTGGTCGACCGCTACCGCATGCAGGGCGCGGCGTACGCCCTGGCGGTGGCCGACGCCACCGGCGAGCCGGTGGCCGAGGTCGTGTTCGTGTTCCTCACCCCCGAAGGCGCCGTCGAGCGGCGGCTCCCCGACCTGTCGCAGGCGGTCGCCGAGGTCCGCCAGCTCGCAGCCACCGACGACGAGCGACTGGTGACCACGTGACGACCCTCACTCCCAGACAGGCCACCACCGGCCGCCGGCGGGCACCCCGTCAGACCCCACCAGGCGAGCCGCCCGGCGCCGCCGAGGCCGACCCACGCCAACCACCCGCCCCCGGCCCGCCCGACGAAGCCGGCCGTGCCGCCGGCATCGCCGACGGGCGCATGGATGAGGGGCTGTGCAACGGCGAGGCCGAGCCACAGCAACCACCCGGTCCCGGCCCGCCCGACGGGTCCCACCGTGCCGGCGGCGGCATCGACGGCGGGCCGTCGCATCCGCCGGCCGGCTCGCCACCCATCCAACCGTCCGGCGGGGGGCGCGGGCTACCGTCGGCCGTCGTGCCCGCCACCCGCTCCGGCTCCACCGTCGCCGCCGCGCTGGCCGGGGTGGTGGGGGCGCTGCCCCACGGCGGCGAGGCCCGCGAGGGCCAGGTCACCATGGCCGAGGCCGTGGCCGAGGCCATCGCCGGCGGGCGCCACCTGGTGGTGCGGGCCGGTACCGGCACGGGCAAGACGCTGGCCTACCTGGTGCCGGCCGTGCTGTCGGGCAAGAAGGTGGTGGTGGCCACCGCCACCCGGGCCCTGCAGGACCAGTTGGCCGCCAAGGACCTGCCGTTCCTCGACCGTCACCTCGACCGGCCTTTCTCGTGGGCGATCCTCAAGGGCCGGTCCAACTACGTCTGCGTCCAGCGCCTGGCCGAGGTGGCCCCCCGCCCCGCCGCCAGCGCCGACGACGCCCCCGAGACGCTGCTGCCCGAGCCGGGCGCGAGCCGCCGCCCGCGGGCCACCGCGACGACGCAGCTCGCCCTCGACGGCCTGGCCGAGCGGGCCGACCCCGGCGAGCTGGCCCGCATCGCCGCCTGGGCCGCCAGCTCCCCCACGGGTGACCGGGCCGAGATGGAGGTCGAGCCCAGCGAGTCCGCCTGGGCGGCCGTCAGCACCAGCTCTCGCGACTGCCCCGGGGCGGTGCGCTGCCCTCGGGGTGACCGTTGCTTCGCCGAGGCCGCCCGCGACCGGGCCGCCCGGGCCGACGTGGCGGTGGTCAACCTTCACCTCTACGGGCTCGACCTGGCCGCCGACGGCGCCATCCTCCCCGAGCACGACATCACGGTCATCGACGAGGCCCACCAGCTCGACGACATCGTCTCGGCCACCGCGGGCGTCGAGCTGGGACCGGGCCGATTCACCCAGCTCGGTCGGGTGGTGCGGGGCATCCTGGCCGAGGCCGGCGACACCGTCACCGGCGTCCTCGACGCCGCCGGCACGCTCACCGGGGCGCTGGCCGGCCACCGCGACCGGCGCCTCACCGCCCCGCTCCCGGCCGACCTGGCCGCCGCCCTCGCCGCGGTGCGCGGCCGGGTCGAGGCGGCCCAGGTCGGGCTGCGCAACATCCCCGACGACGCCGGCGACGACGTCACCGCCCGGGCGACCCGAGCCCGCCAGGCGGCCACGGCCCTGCTCGACGACATCGACGCCGTGGCCGTGCCGGCCGACGACCACGTCCTCTACGTCACCGGGCCCGAGCACGCCCTCACCCTCCGCCTCGCCCCGGTGGACGTGGCCGACCTGCTGCGGGAACGCCTGTGGTCCCGGCGCACGGCGGTGCTCACCAGCGCCACCATCGCCCCCGGCTTCGGCCCCCGGGTGGGCCTGCCCCAGGGCACCGACGAGCTGCTCGACGTAGGCAGCCCGTTCGACTTCCCCACCAACGGCCTCATCTACTGCGCCGCCCGCCTGCCCCGGCCCACCGACCCCCGGTGGGCCGACGCCGCCATCGACGAGCTGGCCACCCTCATCGCCGCCGCCGGCGGCCGCACCCTCGCGCTGTTCACCAGCTACAAGGCCATGCACCGGGCCGTCGAGGCGCTGCGGCCGCGGCTGCCGTTCCCGCTCGACGCCCAGGGCGACCTGCCCAAGCCCGTGCTCGTCGAGCGGTTCGCCCGCGACCCGGCCACCTGCCTGTTCGCCACCATGAGCTTCTGGCAGGGCATCGACGTGCCCGGGCCGTCGCTGTCGCTGGTCACGATCGACCGGCTGCCCTTCCCCCGGCCCGACGACCCGCTGCTCCAGGCCCGGCGCGAGCGGGCCGGGCCGGGCGCGTTCGCCGCCATCGACGTCCCCCGGGCGGCCACGCTGCTCGCCCAGGGCGCCGGCCGCGTCATCCGCACCGCCGCCGACCGGGGCGCCGTCGCCGTGCTCGACCCCCGGCTCGCCACCGCCAGCTACGGGCCCAAGATCGTGGCCACCCTGCCCCGCATGCGCCGGACCCGCGACCGGGGCGAGATCGAGTCCTTCCTGCGCGCGCTGCGGGCCTAGAAACCCAGCCGGTCGAGGGCGCCGGGGCGCCGCTGCCAGTCCTTGTCCACCTTGACGTGCAGTTCGAGGTAGGCCCCCTCGGGCAGCTGCTCGCGCACCGCCGTGCCCACCTGTTTGAGGATCGCGCCCCGGTGCCCGATGACGATGCCCTTCTGCGACTCGCGCTCGACCAGGATCTCGCACCGGATCCGCGGCCACTCCCACTCGGTCACCCGGGTG
>DASXRH010000391.1:0-4110 GCA_036506715.1 Acidimicrobiales bacterium | reverse complement strand
CCCGACGGCGGCGCCGCCTGCGCCATCACCCGGGTCGAGCGCTTCGCCGCCTGACCCCCCGGGTCACCGGGGCGGGACGGGGCGGGCCACCCGTCAGGATGGCGCGGCGTCGGCCCCCGTGACCGACCGGCCGAGGCCGAGGTCGGGGGTGGCGAACGCGTGGACCTCGGGGTTGCGCCCCGGCAGGCACGTCCAGGCCTCGCCGCTGCGCCCGGTGCGCACCACGGTCACCACCGCGTCGGCGATGTCCGCCGGCGGGATGAGCGGGTAGCCGGCCTCGGCCAGGCGCTCGCGCGCCGGTCCGACCAGCGGCGTGTCGACGACGCCGGGGCACACGCAATTGATGGTGATGCCCCGGCCCTCGAGCGACATGGCCGCCGACCGCACGAAGCCCACCACCGCGTGCTTGGTCAATGTGTAGATCGGGTCGGGCGAGAAGGCGATGATCCCCGCCATCGACGCCGTGGCCACGATGGCTCCACCGGTGCCGGCGGCCGCCATGGCCCCGGCCACCGCCCGGGTGCCGTAGACGACGCCGTCGAGGTTGGCCCCCATGACCCGGCGGTACTGGGCCTCGGTGAGGGCCACGACGTCGCCCTCGCCGGTCGCCACGCCGGCGTTGAGGTGAGCGATGTCGATGCCGCCCTCGTCGGCCACGATGCTGGCCACCGCCGCCGCCCACGCCTCGGGGTCGGCGACGTCGAGGGTCAGCGCCCGTCCGCCGACGCCCTCGGCCACCGACGCGGCCGCGCCGGCCACGATGTCGGCCACCACCACCCGGCAACCCTCGGCCGCGAGGCGCTCGACCACCGCCTCGCCGATGCCCGAGCCGCCCCCCGTGACCAGGGCGACCCGGCCCGCCAGGTCGCCGCCGGCGGCGCCGTTGCCCGCCATCAGCCCAGCTCGAGGACGCTGCCGCCGACGGCGCTGTCCTCGGCGAACTTGTTCAGCCACGCCTTGCCCTCGGCGTTGTCGCCCACCATCTGCACGGGCAGCGCCGGGAACGAGAAGCCGTCGGGCAGCGGCGGGCCGGCCGCGGGCTTGCGGGCCAGCGCCGCCTCGACCACCGGGGCCAGGCGCGCGGTCTTGGCCGCCACCACGGCCTCGTCGCGGTCCTTGAACTCGGGCAGGACCTGGGTGCCGAACATCTCCAGCGACTCGCAGATGTCCTCGTGGCGGTTCTTGCCCGCCTGCATGACGAAGATCAGCTGGTCGACCCCGGCGTCCTCGAACCGGCGCACGTACTCACGGATCTGGGCGGGGGTGCCGGTGGCGCCCCGCAGGCCGGTGGTGTCGCCGGAGGCGATCTTGGCCCCCAGGCGCTCGGACTCGAGCGCCGCCTCGATCTCGGGCGAGAAGCCCCGCTCGGCCCGGCGCTCGACGAACTCGGCCCACACGTCGGTCTTGCCCGGCTCGTGATCGCCGAAGATGTAGTAGTGGCCGAGGGAGTAGCCGAAGAAGTTGCCGCCCTCGAGCCCCCGGCGCAGCGCCTCCTCCTCGGAATCGGCGCACATCATCTGCGTGACGCAGGCGATGTTGGTGTTGACGGCCTGCCCCACGGGGACGCACCGGTCGGCCAGCGTCTGCTCGTAGTCGTGCACCCACTGGACGGCCTGCTCGGGGTCGATGAAGGCGAAGGCGAGGGCGCCGATGCCCTTCTCGGCCGCCAGCAGGATCGTGTCCCGCCGAGAGCAGGCCACCCACAGCGGCGGGTGGGGCCGCTGGACGGGCTTGGGCACGACGTTGCGGGGCGGCATCGTGACGAACGTGCCGTCGACGCCGGTGAACGGGGTCTCGGTCATGCACCGCAGAGCCGTCTCCAGGCCCTCGAGCCAGGCATCGCGCTTGGTGACCGGGTCGACGTTGAACCCGCCCAGCTCGGCCTCGGACGACGATTCGCCCGACCCGAACTCGACCCGGCCGCCCGACACCAGGTCGAGCATGGCCACCCGCTCGGCCGTGCGGGCCGGGTGGTTGTAGCCGGGGGCGGTCTGGATGATGCCGTGGCCGAGCCGGATGTTCTGCGTGCGCTGCGAGCAGGCGGCCAGGAACACCTCGGGGGCGCTGGAGTGCGAGTACTCCTCGAGGAAGTGGTGCTCGACCTCCCACACGACGTCGAAGCCCAGGCGGTCGGCCAGCTCGACCTGCTCGAGGGCGTTCTGGATGAGCGTCAGCTCGCTGCTGTCGTCCCAGGGGCGGGGGAGCTGGTGCTCGTAGAAGATGCCGAACTTCATGGGGCGGCGACCTCCGTGGTGGCCAGGGCGTTGAACTCGGCGAGCAGGTCGGCGCCGTTGGCCCGCGTGCCGCACCAGTGCTCGATCTCGGACATGACCGCCTTGCGGGTCACGGCCCGGCCGGCGCCGAGGGACTGGTCGAGCAGGGCGTCCCACAGGGTGCCGATCATCTCGGTGCCGTCGTGGTGGCGCCCGCCCGTGCCGACCCAGGTGCGGTCGCGCATCTCGGTGAGCGCCGTGGCCAGGTAGCCGACGTGGGGGGTCTCGTCCTGGCGGATGCAGGCCACGAGGTCGGCGGCGGCGCCATCGCCGGCCACCAGGTCGGGGTCGGACAGCCACGACTCGGCCCAGGCGAAGGTGTGGAAGGCCTGCACCTCGATGAGCAGCACCCGGATCATGAAGCCGGCCATCATCTCGAGGTCGACGTCGACGTCGTCGGGCAGCCGGCGCTCCAGCGCGGCGCCGGCCGGGCGCTGGCCGAAGCCCATGCGGGCCAGCATGGCCTCGATGTCGACCCGGGCGGTGGCGCCCTCGAAGGCGACGTCGCGGGCGGCGAACCACATGTCGCGGTGGCCCGCCTCCTCCTCCCAGCCGGCCTCGTCGCGGCCGTGGGCCTCGAACAGCCCCCGGCCGAGGTGGTCGATGGCCGTGCCCGTGACGTCCTCGGCGAACCAGCGCTGCGGGTCGCGCGGCGCCAGCCCCCGGATGGCGGCGCCGTAGCCCTCGACCGTACCGATGCGGGTGAGGGTGGCCAGGAGCGGCTCGGGGACGCCGGCGGCGATGAGGTGGCGGGCCTGGGCCTCGTTGGGGAAGTGCTCGGGCCAGGTGGCCAGCGGCACGTCGATGATGTCGGTGCCGAACAGCTCGCGGTGCCGGGCCTGCCAGGCCTGGATGGCGGGCACCCGGAACCGGGTGCGGGGCGAGACGTAGGTCCCCGTGGCGTCGAAGCCCCCGTGGCAGCGCACGCCCCCGGCCATGAGCGGCTCGGCCACAACATGGTCGGCGAGCAGCTCGTCGGCTGTGAACTCGACTTGCGCAGTGGTCACGTGGCCCCTCCGTCGCGTCCCCCCACTGGTGTCACTGGTGAGTGTACACGCGGTGGTTTACACTGGCCAGGTGGCATTGCTGACCCGCCAGGAGCGCCAGGCGTCGATCCTGCGGGGCGCGGCGCAGGCGTTCGCGGGTGGCGGGTTCGCCGGCACGTCGATGGACGACGTCGGCGCCGCCTGCGGCGTCACCAAGCTCATCATCTACCGGCACTTCGACAGCAAGGAGGACCTGTACCGGGCCGTCCTCCAGCGGGTGTTCGAGCGCCACGGCGAGGAGCTGGTGGGCGGGCTCGACCGGGGCGAGGGCCGGGGCCTGGGCATGCGCACGCTGCTCACGGTGGCCCGCGAGGACGAGGCGGCGTTCACGCTGCTGTGGCGGCATGCCAGCCGCGAGCCGCAGTTCGCCGACTACGCCGACGAGCTGCGGCGCGAGGCGGCCAAGGCCACGGCCACCCTGCTGCGGCTGTCGACCGGCGACGAGGCCCTCGACGCCTGGGCCGCCCTGTCGACCATCGGCTGGTTGGTCGACGCCGTGTTCACGTGGCTCGAGGTCGGTGACCCCGCCCGCGACGAGGAGGTCATCGAGCGGGCCGCCGTCGGCCTCCGGGCCCTGCGCGACGCCTGGGCCCACCAGCCGGTCTAGTCGCCCGAGATGGGCGGCGTCTCGCCGCCGGCCAGCCAGGTGATGCGCTCGTAGGAGTCGGCCAGGCGGCGCTCCACGTCGTCGACGTCCATGTCGGGCAGGCCGTAGTGGTCGCGCAGCATGCACGCCACCCGGGGCAGGTCCGACAGGTCGGGCCAGCCGTCGGGGTGCCACAGGCTGGCCC
>DASXRH010000390.1:0-3254 GCA_036506715.1 Acidimicrobiales bacterium | reverse complement strand
GTCGTACGTGCCCCGCGACCAGCTGTCGGGCTGGCTCGACACGGTGGCGGGAATCAACCCGGTGACCTACCTGCTCGCGGGCCTGCGGTCGCTGGTGATGTCGGGCGGCTGGCACTGGGACGACATCGGCGGGGCCGTGGTGGCCATCGTGGTGGTGGGCGCGGCCAGCATGACGCTCTGCTTCGCCAGCCTGCGGGGTCGGGTCAAGCAGGCCTGACACGCTCGTCATCGGGCGTCGGCCGACCGGTAGGGTGCCGGCATGACGGTTCCCGCGCTGGACGACATCGACCTCAGCGACCTCGACTGGTGGACCCGGGACCTCGACGAGCGGGCAGAGGCGTTCGCCCTGCTGCGCGCCGAGCGGCCGGTGGCCCCGATGACGCTGCCCGCCATGCCCGCGATGGGCCTGCCCGAGACGCCCTACTTCGCCATCACCCGGCATGCCGACATCGTCGAGGCCAGCCGGCACCCCGAGCTGTTCTGCTCGGGCCAGGGCACCAACATCGCCGACCTGCCCCCCGAGTTCGTCGAGTTCTTCGGCTCGATGATCAACCTCGACGACCCGCGCCACGCCCGCATGCGCCGCATCGTGTCCCGGGGCTTCACCCCCCGGCAGCTGGGGCTGATGAAGGCCGACGTCGAGGGCGTGGCCGCCGAGATCGTCGACGAGATGGCCGAGCGGGGTGAGGGCGACTTCGTGACCGAGGTGGCCGCCCGGCTGCCACTGCGGATCATCCTCGACATGATGGGCATCCCCCGCAGCCAGGAGCAGTTCGTCTTCGACCGCACCAACGTCATCCTCGGCTTCACCGACCCCGAGTACGTCGACGACCTCGACGACCCCTTCGGCGTGACCGCGTCGATCCTGACGGCCGGGGCCGACCTCGCGCAGATGGTGACCGAGCTGGGCGAGGCCCGCACCCGCGATCCCCGCAACGACCTGGTCACCGCGCTCGTCACCAGCGACGTCGACGGCGAGATCCTGTCGCCCCAGGAGCTGGCGTCGTTCTTCGTGCTGCTGGTGGTGGCGGGCAACGAGACCACCCGCAACGCGATCGCCCACGGCCTGTGGGCGTTGACCCAGCACCCCGACCAGAAGGACCGGTGGCTGGCCGACATCGACGGCCTCGCTCCGACGGCTGTCGAGGAGATCGTGCGGTGGTCGTCACCGGTCATCCACTTCCGGCGCACGGTGACGCAGGACGGCGCGGCGCTCGGCGGCCGCGAGTTCGCCGAGGGCGACAAGGTCGTGCTCTGGTACTGGTCGGGCAACCGCGACGAGGCGGTGTTCAGCGACCCCCACACCTTCGACCTGGGTCGCACCCCCAACGAGCACATCGGCTTCGGCGGGCCCGGGCCCCACTTCTGCCTCGGCGCCCACCTGGCCCGGCGCGAGATCACCGTGATGTTCGCCGAGCTGCTGCGGCGTCTGCCCGACATCCACGCCAGCGCCGAGCCCGAGCGGCTGCGGTCGGGGTTCATCAACGGGATCAAGCACCTGCCCGCCGAGTGGACCCCGGTGCCCCCCCGCTAGCCCTGGGCGTCGCGCTCTGCCCGCCCGGCCCGCTCGTCAGGTCGCGGCGGTCCGCCCCGGCTCGACCCCCACCTCGGGGGCCAGCGACTCGTGGGGCCCGTCGACCTCGACGACGGGCTCGTCGCGGTCGTCCCACTCGGTGCGCAGGGCCCGGCTCATGGTGGCGTGCATCTCGTACAGGCAGGTGATGTACGTCAGCTCGAGGATCTGCTCGTCGTCGAGGTGCTCGCGCAGCGCGGCGAACACCCCGTCCGCCACCCGGCCGCCCTCCAGCACCAGGGCGTCGGTGTAGGCCAGCACCGCCCGCTCGGCCGGCGACCACACGTCGGCCACGGCCCAGTGGGGGAGGGCGGCGATCTTCTCCTCGGGCATGCCGAGGGCCCGGCACGACTTGGCGTGCTGGGAGTAGACGAACTGGCTCTGGCGGCACCACCCCGCCCGGAACTGGCCCAGCTCCCGCAACTCGGCCGGCAGCCGCCGCTCGGGCGACCGGTACAGGGCGAACCCGGCGACACAGTGCTCGAGCACGTCGGGCACCAGCGCGAAGGTGGTCCACCAGTCGCCCGGCGTCCCGGTGGCGGTGCCGGGGTCGGCCACGGGGTCACGGTCCGGCCCGAACATGAAGTCGTACATGGCGGTGACGATCGGCGCGCTGGCGTCGTCCCGGCTGACCTGGCGCAGGCGAGGCATGGCCGCAACCTAGGCGGGCCCGCGGTCGCCGGCGACCGCGCTGAGGAGGTCGGGCCAGGCGGTGAGGGCGAGGTAGTGGGCGGCGCCGGGGACCACCGTGAGCTGGGCGTCCGGGAGGTGGGCGGCGTACCAGCGGCCGAAGGCCGGGGGCGTGACCCTGTCGTCGGCGCCGTACCACAGCCGGACCGGGGCCCGGACGGCCGCGAGGTCGACCGCCAGCGGCCGGGCCTGGGCCTCGACGTCGGCGGCCACGCCGGCCAGGCCCCGGCGCACGGCCTCGGCCAGGCCCTCGGCCAGCCGGGCGGCGGCACCGGGGACCGTGGCCAGCTCGGCGGCGCCGGCGGCGTCCCGCTGGTCGGCCTGGTGCTCGGCGGCCAGGCCGGCGTCGCACGGGTACGGCGCCATCAGGGGGGCCACGGCCTCGCCCAGGTCGCCCGGCGCCAGCGCGTCGGCCAGCTCGATCACCCCCAGCCGGACGGCGCCGGCCTCCCGGACCGCCGGGTCGTCGTAGGCCTGGCGGGGGACCAGCCCGCCCACGATCCCCAGCCGGTCGACGCGGTCGGGCAGCCCGGCGGCCACGGCCAGGGCGGCCAGCGTTCCGCCCGACCAGGCCAGGACGCCGCACCGCTCGACCCCGAGGGCGTCGAGGACCCGCTCGACGGCGGCGGCCACCCACCCCGGCCAGGCGTCCGGCCCCGTGCCCGCCGGCAGCGGGTCGGATCCGCCGTACCCGGGCCGGTCCAGCGCCAGCAGCCGCACCCCGGCCGCCGCCGCCAGACCGTCGTCCGGGTGGCGGGACAGGCGGGAGTCGGGCGTGCCGTGGAGGTACAGCACCGGGGCACCGGCGGGGTCGCCGACGTCGTCGACCGCCAGCACCCGGCCGCCCGCCACGGCCACGGCGACAGGACGGGGGGTCACGGCGGCGGAACCTACACTGGCCGCCCGGCGGTACCGGCCACCCGCCTCACCAAAACCGGAGGTCGTCCCCTCTGCAACCGGTCAGCTCGACCGCGCCCCCGCCCACCGAGAG
>DASXRH010000389.1:0-2350 GCA_036506715.1 Acidimicrobiales bacterium | reverse complement strand
CTGGCCTCGCAGGCCGACCGCCTGTGGGCCCGGGCGGCCGACGCCCTCGCCGAGCGGGGCGGGCTCGCCGGGCGCCTGGCCCTGGCCTACCCGCTGGCCCGGCGGGGCCGGACGGGGATCCTGCTGGCAATGTTCTCGCTGGTGGTGTTCACGCTCACGCTGATGTCGGCGGTGAGCGCGTCCGACTCGGGCCGGGCGCCCCAGCTGGCCGCCGAGGTGGGCGGCGGGTGGGACCTGTGGGTCGACTCGTCGCCCACCGGCCCGCTGGCTCCGGCCGCCATCGCCGCCACGCCCGGCGTGGGCGACGTCGCCTCGCTGGTCACCGGCACCGCCGACGTGACCGCCCCCGGCGGCGGCACGCCGGTCGACAGCCAGCTCACCGGGTTCGACGCCGCCCTCCTGGGCCCGGGGACGCCCGACCTGGCCGACCGCCTGACCCGCTACGGCAGCGACCGGGCGGCCGTGGCGGCGGTGGCGGCCGACCCCGGGCTCGTCCTCGCCCCCGAGGACCTGGCCACCGACGGCGACTCCGGCGGCGGGGGCGGGCCGGTAGAGGTGGGCGACACGATCGCGGTCGCCGACCCGGCCACCGGCACCGCCCGCCGGCTGGTGGTGGCGGGCCTGGTGAACGACGACTGGCTGGGCAACGGCCTGCTGGCCGCCCGGGGGGCGGTCGTCGACATCCTCGGCGACCGCGCCCCGCAGAGCCGGGCCTACGTCGCCGCCGCCCCCGGGGCCGACCCGGCGGCCGTTGCCGACCGGCTCACCGCCGACCACCCCGACGCCGGCGCCGACGCCCACACGTTCCGCGAGATGGTCGACGACTCGCTACGGGAGGGCCGGGGCTTCATGCACCTGCTCCAGGGCTACCTGTCCCTCGGCCTGGTCATCGGCATCGCGGGCCTGGGCGTGGTCATGGCCCGGGCGGTGCGTGAGCGCCGCCGCCAGGTCGGCATGCTGCGCGCCCTCGGCTTCCCGGCCGCGCTGGTGCGGCGGGCCTTCCTGCTGGAGGCCACGTTCGTCGCCACCCAGGGCATCGCCATCGGCATGGCCCTCGGCCTGCTCACCGGCCATCAGATCATGACCAGCGACACCTTCGGCGACCCGGTCCCGTTCGTGGTGCCGTGGGCCGAGCTGGCGGTGCTGGTCGTGGTGCCCGCCCTCGCGGCCGTGGGCGCCGCCGTGGTCCCCGCCGCCCAGGCGGCCCGCATCCGCCCCGCGGTGGCGCTGCGCGCCACGGACTGACCGCTAGTGGGCGCGAGGGTCCACTAGACGAGGCGGCGGTCCGTGGCCCAGCGGGTCAGCTCGTGGCGGCTCGACAGCTGGAGCTTGCGCAGCACCGACGACACGTGGGTCTCCACCGTCTTGATGGAGACCTCGAGCCGCCGGGCGATCTCCTTGTAGGTGTAGCCCCGCGCCAGGAGGCGCAGGACCTCGCGCTCGCGGGGCGTGATCTGGTCGAGCTCGGGGTCGAGGGCCGCACCTGCGGGGAGGTCGCCGGCGAAGGCGTCGAGGACGAAGCCGGCCAGCCGGGGCGAGAACACGGCGTCGCCCTCGCGGACCCGCTCGACCGCCGCGGCCAGATCGTCGGAGGAGATCGTCTTGGTCACGTAGCCCCGGGCACCGGCCCGGATGACGGCAATCACGTCCTCGGCGGCGTCGCTCACGGACAGGGCCAGGAACACCACGCCCGGCTGGGCCCGGCGCACGGGCTCGATCACCGCCTTGCCCCCACCCCCCGGCAGGTGAACGTCGAGCAGCACGACGTCGGGGGCGGTGCGGCGGATGCCCTCCACCGCCGACTCGACGTCGAGGGCCTCGCCCACGATGTCGAGCCGGTCGGCCAGCTCGGCCCGCACGCCCGACAGGAACAGGCGGTGGTCGTCGACCAGGAACACCCGGGTGCGGGCGCCGGCGGTCACCGGGCCCCCTCCGGCTGGCACGCGATCTCCAACGTCACCTCGGTGCCCTCCCCGGGAGAGCTGTGGAGCTCGGCCCGGCCGCCGTGGCGGGCCATGCGGCCCACGATCGACTGGGTGATGCCGCGGCGGTCGCCGTCGACCGCCGCCGGATCGAAGCCGACGCCGCGGTCGCGGACGAAGGCCTCGACCCGGCCGCCGGCCACCTCGGCGTAGACCGACACCTCGGGGGCGCCGCTGTGCTTGGCCGCGTTGACCACCGCCTCCCTCACAGCCTGGACCAGGGCCTCGACCCCGGGGTCGAGCGGGCAGTCGCCCACGACCACGGTGTCGACCGCCACGGCGCCGTGGTCGGCCTCGACCTCGTCGGCCAGCTCGTCGAGGCTGACCGCCAGGGTGGCGCCCCCGTCGCCGGCGGTGCGGCGGCGGTC
>DASXRH010000388.1:0-2288 GCA_036506715.1 Acidimicrobiales bacterium | reverse complement strand
CGTGGTCGCCGTGCGGCCCACGGCGGCCGGCGACCAGCACGACCGGTTCGCTCCGCTCACCTTCGCCGGCGGCCCCCTGGTGGTCCCGAGCGTCTCGGTGGCGGGGGGCGGAGCGCCGCTGGCCGACGGCGAGCCCGTCGCCGTCACCGGCACCGGTTTCGCACCCCACGAGCGACTGTTCCTCCGCCAGTGCCTCGCCGGCGGCGACTGCGACGCCACCGGCCGGGCGCGGGCGGTCCAGGCCGACGGGTCCGGCGGGTTCACGACCGACATGCTCGTGTTCCACGACGTCGGTCTCGGCCTCGACACCGCGGGGCCGCTCGTGCGGTGGCAGCCGTGCGCGCCGTGCGAGCTGCGGGTCGATCGCCAGGGGTGGTCGGGCCACAGCGCGGCCGCGGTCGCCCTGGCGCCCACCGCCACCCCGATCCGACCGGGGATCGCACTGGCCCCCGCGGGCCCCTACCAGCCCGGGCAGCGGGTGCGGGTCGAGGGCCACGGCTTCCAGCCGCCCGTCGACGGCCCCGACGACGTGCCGCCGCTCGTGCTCGCCTGGTGCCGCACCGGCGGCACGGCCGACGAGTGCCTCCAGCCCTCGGTCGACGCCCCCGTGGTCGACGCCGACGGTGGGTTCGTCGTCGAGGGCGTGCCGCTGCCCGGGGCCGACGTCGTGCTGTTCGGGGTCACGTGCGCGGAGGTCCCGGGCGGGTGCTCGTTGGCGTGGCGGGACTCGCAGCTGGGGGCCGCCCTCGGCCAGCAGGTCCCGCTCGACCTGTCGGGATGACCCGCGTCAGTCCCGGTAGGTCCAGTCGGGCTGCTTGCGGGCCTGGCGCTCGTCGTAGGTGGCCACCCCGTCGGCCAGGTCGACCAGCTTGGGCAGCACGAAGCCGCGGGCCGGCCGGGGGGCGCCGTCGAGGGCGTCGTTGACCTCGTCGGCGAAGGCGGTGAGGATGCTGCCCACCACCCGCTGCTCCTGCACCGGCAGGTAGCAGCGGTTGCCGTCGGTCACCGTGGCCAGCCGGTAGGCGAGGGCCTCGACGTCCTCGGCGGTGGCGCCGCCGGCCGCCAGCTTGTCGAGGCCGTCGGTCACGGCCCCGCACCCCAGCTTGCAGGCCGGGCACTGGCCGCACGACTCGACGTAGAGGAAGCGGGACAGCACCTGGGCCACCTCCAGCATCGACGTGGTGTCGTCCAGCACCAGGAACCCGGCGGCGCCCATGCCCGAGCCGATCGACTCGAGGCCCTCGTAGCTGCACGGCACGTCCAGCTGGTCGCCCGTGATCACGGGGTTGGCCGCTCCCGACAGCACGGCCTTGACCGAGCGGCCCGGCGGCAGGCCGCCGCCCACCCGCTCGATCACCTCCCGCAGCGGGGTGCCCAGCTCGACCTCGGCCACCCCGGGGTGCAGGACGTCGCCCACCACCGTCGCCACCACCAGGCCCGGCGACCGGTCGGTGCCCAGCGAGCGGTGCCACTCGGGGCCGCGGGCCAGCACCTGGCCGGCCATGGCCAGGGTCTCGACGTTGTTGACGACCGTGGGATTGGAGGCGGCGAACTCGGTGGCCACCGCGTTCGGCGATGCGCTCCACCCGCTGCTGGGGACGGTCACGAACAGGCCCTCCACGTAGGGCGGGACGATGCGGGGCAGGGGCTCGTCGCCCTCGATGACCTGGAGCAGCCCGGTCTCCTCGCCGAACAGGTAGGCGTCGGGGCCCAGAACCACCTGGATGGGCACGTCGCCGGCCAGGCCGGCCGCCACCATCTCGTCCACGGCGGTGGCCAGCCGCTCGCACTCCGGGCCGAACCGCTCCTTGATGCCGATGAAGGCCCGCTCCGCCCCCACCGCGAAGGCGGCCACGGCCACCCCTTCGACCACGGCGTAGGGGTTGGCCCGGATGACGGCCCGGTCCTTGAAGGTGGCCGGCTCGCCCTCCGCCCCGTTGGCCACCACGAACGTGCGGTCGTGGCCGGTCTCGGCCCCGGCGGCCGCCGCGTCCCGCACCGACTGCCACTTGCGGCCGGTGGGGAACCCGCCCCCGCCCCGGCCCCGCAGGCCGGACAGGAGGACCTCCTGGATGGTGCCGCCGGGACCCAGGCTGCGGGCCCGGGCCAGGCCGGCGCCCCCGCCCCGGGCGAGGTGGTCGTCGAGGTCGGCGACGGGCGGGTCGGCCAGCAGCACGGGGGCGTCGAGGGGCTTGGCCGCATCCTTCCCCGCGGGGCGCCCCGCCGACCAGCGACTAGTCGAGCTAGCCGACCCGGCTGACCGCCACGTGGCGCCCTCCCGGGGGGAG
>DASXRH010000387.1:0-1709 GCA_036506715.1 Acidimicrobiales bacterium | reverse complement strand
TCGAGCCGGAGCCGGCGGACCCTGCTGGCCCCCGCCCTGCGCGTGCGGCCCGACCCGACGCTGGTGCGGCTGGGGTCGCAGGGCTGCGGGTGGTGGGTGCCCACCGAGGTGGTGCGGCCCGGGGCCGTCGCCTACTGCGCGGGAGCGGGTGAGGACATCAGCTTCGACCTCGAGCTGCACCGCCGGGGCATGGACGTGGTCACCATCGACCCCACGCCCCGGGCGGTGGCCCACGTGGCGACCGTCCACCCCGGAGGCGACCGCTTCACCTTCGTGCCCGTGGGCCTCTGGTACGAGCGGGCGGAGCTGACCTTCCACGCGCCGGCCGACGCCCGGGACGTGTCCCACTCGGTGATGGACCTCCAGCACACCGGGCTCGACCGTGCCTTCACCGCCTCGGTCGACTCGCTGGCCGGGATCATGGCCGCCAACGGCCACGATCACGTCGACCTCTTGAAGGTCGACATCGAGGGGGCCGAGTCGGCTGTGCTGCCCCGCCTGGTCCGTGACGGCCCCCACCCACAGGTCGTCTGCTTCGAGTACGACCAGCCGCAGAGCTCGCTCGCGCTCCTCCGGCTGCTGCGTGCCTTCCGGGGCGCCGGCTACGAGCTGGTGCACCGTGAGCGGTGGAACTTCACGGTCAGCCGGCCGTGACGGCCCTCGGGCCGGTCGATTATCTTCACCCGGGTTGCGCGAGCTAGGGAAGGGCGCGATGACGTCGCTGCGCTCACGGGTCAAGGACAACCGGCCCCTGCGTGCCGGCCTGTTCCTGGCCCAGAACGCCTGGTACGGCACGCGATCGCTGCTGGACCGCGCGCCGCGTCTAGTGCCGGCCGAGCCGGGCCCGCACCACGAGCTGGCGGCCATGGTCCGGGTCAAGGACGAGGCCCGGTTCCTGCCCGAGTGGATCGCCCACCACGTCAACCTCGGAATCGGTCACGTCTTCGTCTACGACAACAACTCGACCGACGGCATCGCCGGCGTGCTGGCGCCCTTCGTCGAGCGCGGTCTGGCCACCGTCGTGCCCTGGCCCACGGTGCCGGCGTCGCCGGGAGCGGAGATCGACTTCCTGCACCGGTTCGGCCCGACGTGCACCTGGGTGGCGTTCTTCGACGCCGACGAGCTGCTGTTCGAGACCGAGCCGGGCGCCCTCGCGACCGCACTGCGCACGTACGCCGACCGGCCGGCCATCGCCGTCAACTGGCGCTACTACGGCAGCTCGGGGCACGAGACGATCCCGCCCGGGCTGGTCACCGAGCGGTTCGACCGGGCCGACGCCCTCTACAACCGCCACGTCAAGGTGATCGCCAGGCCGGCCATGATCACCCGCCACCGCAACTCGCACAACTTCTACTACCGGCGCGGGCGGTTGGCGGTGACGGCCGAGGGCCGCCGCATGCTCGGCTCGTTCATCACCCCGCCGACCGCCCCGCCGCTGGTGCTGCACCACTACATCTACCGCAGCCGCGAGGACTACGACCGCAAGACCCGGCGGGGGTTCGTCGACGCCTCGGGAGCCAAGGAGCGGGCCCGCCAGATCGCCGTGGCCGACGAGGAGTTCCACCGCCGCAACGACGTGGCCGCCCCCCCACCGGCCGCCACCACCCGGGCGACGGCCGAGCTGCTGGCCCGCCTGGGCTACCCCGCCGAGATCCACGGGCTGCAGCCCGAAGCTGTGGAGAGCTGACGATGGCGACCGCCACCACCGC
>DASXRH010000386.1:0-1512 GCA_036506715.1 Acidimicrobiales bacterium | reverse complement strand
TCCCCGGCAGTGATCATCGTGCCGATACCGGCGTCGCTGAACAGCTCGAGCAGCAGCACGTGGGGCACCCGGCCGTCGAGCAGGTGGGCCGAGCCGACACCGTGGTCGACGGCGTGGACGGCGGCGGCGACCTTCGGGATCATCCCGCCGGTCAGCCGGCCGTCGTCGATCATGGCGGTCAGCTCGGCGGCCGTCACGTGGCTGACGAGGGAGGCGGGGTCGTCGACGTCTGTCAGCAGGCCGGCCACGTCGGTGAGGAACACGGCCTTCTCGGCTCCCAGGGCCTCGGCCAGCGCGCCCGCCACCGTGTCGGCGTTGATGTTGTAGGCCTGGCCCGTGGGGTCGGAGCCGATGGTCGACACCACCGGGACGAGGTCCTCGGCCAGCAGCCGGTCGAGGATGGCCGGGTTCACCGCGGCCACGTCGCCGACGTAGCCCAGATCGGGGTTGCGGGCGCCGGCCAGGATGAGCCCGGCGTCCTCGCCCGACAGGCCGACGGCCAGGGGCCCGTGGACGTTGATCGCGGCCACGATGTCGCGGTTGACCTTGCCCACCAGCACCATGCGTGCGATGTCGACGGTCTCGGCGTCGGTGACCCGCAGGCCGTCGCGGAACTCGGGCTCCTTGCCCAGGCGGGCCATGAGGGCGCTGATCTGGGGGCCGCCGCCGTGGACGACGACGGGCCGGAGTCCCACGGCCCGCAGCAGCACGACGTCGGCGGCCACCGCCCGGGAGAGCTCCGGGTCGACCATGGCGTTGCCGCCGTACTTGACGACGACCACCGCACCCCGGAACCGCTGGATGTAGGGCAGCGCCTCCACCAGCACGGCGGCCCGCTCGGCGGCGACGTCTGCGGTGGTGGTCGCGGTCACGACGTCCCCTTGTTCTCGTCGATGTAGCCGTAGGTCAGGTCGTTGGTGAGCACCCGGGCCCGGCCGTCGTCCACGCCCAGGTCGCAATGGACGTCGAGGTACCCCCCCGCCATGTGGTCGGCCACGGCGTCGGCGTCGTGGTAGGCCGGGGTGCACCCCCGGCTGACGACGGTGCCGCCGTAGGCGATGGTGAGGGCGCCGGGGTCGAGCTTGACCCCGGCCGTCCCCAGGTCGCTCGCCACCCGGCCCCAGTAGGGGTCGCCGCCGAACCACGAGCACTTGACCAGCTGGCTCTCCGCCACCTTGCGGGCGGCCTGGCGGGCCTCGGCATCGGAGGCGGCCCCGGTGATCCGCACCGTGACCACCTTGGTGTGGCCCTCGGCGTCGCCCACCATCTGCACGGCCAGGTCGGTGCAGGCGGCGGCCACCGCGGCGGCGAAGGCGGCGGGGTCGGGGGCGCCGGCCCGGCCGGCGGCCAGCAGCAGGACGGTGTCGTTGGTCGACGTGCAGCCGTCGACGGTCATGGCGTTGAAGCTGTCGGCCACCCCGGCCCGCAGCACGCCGGTGAGGGTGGCGGGGTCGACGGCGGCGTCGCTCACGAGCACGGCCAGCATGGTGGCCATGTCGGGGGCCAGCATGG
>DASXRH010000385.1:0-2947 GCA_036506715.1 Acidimicrobiales bacterium | reverse complement strand
GCCACCACCACGACCACCGCGACCACCGCCTCCGCCAGCGACGGGGTGGCACGCAGCGAGAAGATCGTCGTCTACAACCCCGGCACGCGGCGGGCCCGGGTCGACGTGGGTCTGGTCCCCGGAGGCGATGCCGCCGGCGGGCCGGCCCCGCTGCCGTTCCGGCTCAGCGTGGGCGCCGGGTCGTACGAGGTCGTCGACTACGGGGGCCAGGCCCGGGTTGCGGCCGGCCAGCCGTACACGACGGTGGTGCGCTCGACCAACGGCGTCGGCGTGGTGGCCGAGCGGGTCACCACCGACGCCGCCCCGCCCCGCCAGACGGGCGGCGCCCACCCCGGCGAGGTCACAGCCGGACCGGGGGCCCGGCTGGCCGCCCGGTCGTGGCTGCTGCCCACCGTCGGGACCGACGACAGCGGCCCGGTCACCGCCGTGGTGTTCAACCCCGACCCCGACCGGACCCTCGCCGTACGGCTGCTCCGCCCGGGCGGGGGCGGCGCGCTGGCCACCGCCGAGGTCGCGCCCGGTGCCCGGGCCACCCTCGTCCTCCCCGAGGAGGCGACCGGCGGGACCGACCCGCCGGCGGCGCTGCGGGTCACGGCCGACGGCCCCGTGGTGGTCGACTGCCTGCTGGCCACCGCCGACGGCCGCCGCCAGTCACTGTCCCCCGCCCTGCCGGCGCTGACCGGCGCCCGCCCCCTCGACGCCCTGGCCGCCGCCGGCGACCTGGCCGGCGCCACCCCGCCCGGCTGATCGGCTGGAGACCCGCCGCCCGGGATGGGACCATCGCGGGGTGGAACGGCTGGCGCTCGTGGCGATCCTCGTGGTGGTGGCCATCGCCGTGGCGGTCGTCATCGACCGCCGCCGCCGGCCCCCGGCCCCGACCGCCACCCCCACCCACACGCTGCCTGGCCACCTCGACCGCGCCGACTTCGCCCACCCCGAGGCGCCGTGGCTGGTGGCCGTGTTCACCTCGGCCACCTGCGACACGTGCGCCGGCGTGTGGGACAAGGCCCGCCACCTGGCCAGCGACCAGGTCGCGGTGCAGGAGGCCGAGGTCTCGGGGGCCCGGCACCTCCATGAGCGCTACCGCATCACCGCCGTGCCCGCCGTGGTCGTCGCCGACGGCGCGGGCGAGGTCCGGGCCACGTTCCTCGGCCCGGTCACGGCCACCGACCTGTGGGCGACCCTGGCCGAGCTGCGCGAGCCGGGCACCCTGCCGACCGAGGGCTGCACCCACGGGGTCGAGCCCGAGACATCGGAGACCTCGGGCCCCTGAGCCGGCCGGGGTGCCGGGCGCTCAGGTCGGCGGGGCGGGCGGCGGGGGGATCGGCGGCCGCGAGCCGGTGAGCGCGTCGGTGGGGGTGGGGGCGTCGGGCCCCTGGCCCGGGCCGATGTCGACGCCCCCGACGTCGGCGTCCTGGGGACCGCCGTTGCCCGACGGGGGCGCCACGCCGTCGCCGACGGCGATGAGGCGGGTGACCTCGGCGCCGTCGATGGTCTCGCGCTCGAGCAGCGCCCGGGCGACCAGGTCGAGCCCGTTGCGGTGCTGGCGGAGGGTGACCCGGCAGCGGTCCTCCTGCTCGCGCAGGATGCGCTCGACCTCTTCGTCGATGACCCGGGCGGTCTCGTCGGAGTAGTCGCGGGTGTGGATGAGGTCCTCGCCCAGGAACACCTGGCCGTTGGACCCCCAGGCCATCGGCCCGACCCGGGACGACATGCCCCACTCGCCGACCATCTTGCGGGCCAGCTCGGTCGAGCCCACGAGGTCGTTGTTGGCGCCGGTCGAGATCACGCCGAACACCAGCTCCTCGGCGCACCGGCCGCCCATGCGGACCACCAGGCTGTCCTCGATGTAGTCCTGCCGGTAGATGTGTCGCTCGTCGACCGGCAGCTGCTGGGTCACGCCCAGCGCCATGCCGATGGGCAGGATCGTCACCTTGTGCACCGGGTCGGCCTGCGGCAGCACGGCGGCGCACACGGCGTGGCCCGCCTCGTGGTAGGCGATCACCTCCTTCTCGGCCTCGGACAGCGCCATCGAATCGCGCCGCTGGCCCATCAGCACCCGGTCGCGGGCCTGCTCGAAGTCGGCGTTGCGGATCTCCTCCTGCCCGGCCCGCACGGCGAACAGCGCCGCCTCGTTGACCAGGTTGGCCAGGTCGGCGCCGCTCATGCCGGGCGTGCCCCGGGCCACGACGTCGAGGTCGACGTCGGCGGCCAGCCGCTTGGACTTGGCGTGGACACCGAGGATCGCCCGGCGCTCGTCGAGCTCGGGCAGCGGCACCACCACCTGGCGGTCGAAGCGGCCAGGGCGCAGCAGGGCGGAGTCAAGGATGTCGGGCCGGTTGGTGGCGGCCATCATCACGATGCCCTCGGTGGCCTCGAAGCCGTCCATCTCGGACAGCATCTGGTTGAGGGTCTGCTCCCGCTCGTCGTGGCCGCCACCGAGGCCGGCGCCCCGCTTGCGGCCGATCGAGTCGATCTCGTCGACGAAGATGATGGCCCGGCCCAGCTTGCGGGCGCTCTGGAACAGGTCGCGCACACGGCTGGCGCCGACGCCGACGAACATCTCCATGAAGTCGGAGCCGGTGACCGACAGGAAGGGCACGCCGGCCTCGCCGGCCACGGCCCGGGCGATGAGGGTCTTGCCGGTGCCCGGCGGGCCGACGAGCAGCACGCCCTTGGGGATGCGGGCGCCGATCTCGGCGAAGCGGTCGGGGTGGCGCAGGAAGTCGACGACCTCGCGGATCTCCTGCTTGACGCCCTCATAGCCCGCGACGTCGGCGAACGTTGTTCCTGGCCGCTCCGTCGAGTACGTGCGGGCACGGGAGCGCCCGATCGACATGATGCCGCCCATCTGGCTCTGGGCCCGTCGCTGCATCCACCAGAAGAAGCCGATGATGATGACCAGCGGAAGGATGAACGTGATGATCGTCGGCCAGATGCTGCCCTC
>DASXRH010000384.1:0-3262 GCA_036506715.1 Acidimicrobiales bacterium | reverse complement strand
CGGCCAGCCGGTAGGCCGTCAGGAACGCCACGGCCGCCACGCCCACGCCCCGGCCCGCCACCCCGCCGAGGTCGCCGGCGGCCAGGCGCCGCCGGGCCGTCACCCCGACGTGGTTGCCCGGCACTACGACGGTGACAGGGGCCAGCGGATCGCCGCCCTTGGCCGCGGCGACGGCCGCCCGCAGCGCCGTCAGCGCCGGGCGGCCGTAGGCGGTGGTCACGACCTCCAGGGGCACATCGGCCAGGCTAGGCACGGGGTGTGACAGTCAAGGGCGACCGCCCCGCCGCCCCTGGTCAGACCGGCCGGGACGGCTCCTCGTCGGACGCCGGCCCGCCCGTGTCGCCGGTGTCGTCGGCGTCGGTGACGGCGCCGCCCCGGTTGACCTCCAGCGGCACCTCGCCCTCGATGTGGGGCACCTTGATCTCCACCGTCACCGTGCCGTAGCGCTGCTCGTGGCGGATCACGTTGAACGCCGAGGCGTACACCACCAGGCGGGACAACACGGCCAGCCAGGCCAGGATGGCGAACACCACCCCCAGAGACCCGTACAGCGCCGAGGCCGACGACACGAGCCGGGGCACGTACACGGTGCCCACCAGCTTGAGCACCTCCAGCCCGACTGCCCCGGCGACGGCGCCGGGCAGGTGGTCGCGCCAGGGCACGGTCACGTTGGTGAGCGACCGGAACATCCACAGGAAGATGGCCACGTCCACGGCCAGGCCCAGGACGACCGTCGGCACCGTCGCCGGCCCCGGGAGCCACGCCGCCACGGGGCCCAGCGCCAGCGTGCCGAGGAACAGGACGCCCACCCCCACCAGCGACGCCAGGTCGACCAGCTTGGACTTCCAGCCCCGGCCGGTGACCTGCCAGGTGGCGTTGAGCGCCTGCTCCAGCGTGCCGACCACCCCGAGGGCCGCCCACAGCAGGCCGAGGAAGCCGACGACCGAGGCCGCCCGCCGGCTCTGCTCGGCCTTGTCGATGGCGTCGAGCACCTGGCGGGCCGCCTCGCCGGTCAGACCCAGCTGGTCGACCACCTTGCCGGCGAAGTCGGTGTTGCCGGAGGACACGAAGCCGACCACGGCGATGCCCACCAGCAGGAGCGGGAACAGCGACAGGAAGCCCGCCAGGGTGATCGACGAGGCCAGCGGGCCGCCCCCGACGTCGGACACGCGCTGGTTGACCGCGAGCACGGTGCGCAGCCAGGGGAGGCGCTGGCACAGGCGTTCGAGCACGGTGTCACCTCGTCGGGAAGGGCCCTCGGGGCAGGCCACCCACCCCCTTCGTGTACCCCAGCAGCGGGTAGTTTGCCCAGGTGATCCCCGACGGCATCGATCCCGACCGCATCCCCGTCCACGTCGCCTGCGTCATGGACGGCAACGGGCGGTGGGCCGAGCGCCAGGGGCTGCCCCGAACGGACGGCCACGCGGCCGGCGAGCACGCGCTGTTCGACACGGTCGAAGGCGCCCTTGACCTGGGCGTCCGCTGGCTGACCGTCTACGCGTTCTCGACCGAGAACTGGCGCCGGCCGGCCGACGAGGTCCGCTACCTCATGGGGTTCAACGAGTCGCTGCTGATCCGCCGGCGCGACGAGCTGCACGCCAAGGGCGTGCGGGTCCGGTTCGTGGGCCGGCGCGACTGGCGGGTGCCCCGCCGGGTGCTGCGCCGCATCGACGAGGCCGTCGAGCTCACCCGCCACAACCGCCGCATGACGCTGACGCTGGCGTTCAACTACGGCGGGCGGGCCGAGATCATCGATGCCGTGCGGGCCATGGTCGCCGCCGGCACCCCGGCCGACAAGATCAGCGAGAAGCGCCTGCGGGCCAACCTCTACGCCCCCGACATGCCCGACCCCGACCTGGTGGTGCGCACGTCCGGCGAGTACCGGATCTCGAACTTCCTGCTGTGGGAGCTGGCGTACAGCGAACTGGTGTTCACGGACGTGCTGTGGCCCGACTTCCGGCGCGAGCACCTCTTCGATGCCGTGCGCCAGTTCCAGCACCGCGACCGCCGCTTCGGGGGCGTGCAGGCCCGATGACCGGGTCGGGCTGACGCCGGTGGGCCTCTACCGCGACCGCGGGGTGGTGCTGCGCACCTACAGGCTCGGCGAGGCCGACCGCATCGTCGTGGTGCTGACCCGGGGCCACGGCAAGGTCCGGGCGGTGGCCAAGGGCGTCCGCAAGACCAAGAGCCGCTTCGGCGGCCGGCTCGAACCGGCCAGCCACGTCGACCTGCTGATGTACGAGGGCCGGGGCGAGCTCGACATCGTGTCCCAGGCCGAGACCGTCGACCACTTCCGGCCGCTGCGCGACGACCTCGACCGGCTGGCCCGGGCCGTCGCCGTGCTGGAGGCCGCCGACCAGCTGGCGATGGAGGGCGAGGCCAACGCCCGCCTCTACGACATGGTGGTGGGGGCGCTGCGCACGCTGGCGGGCCAGGACGCCCCGCTGGTGGTGCCCGGCTTCCTGCTCAAGGCGCTGGCGCTGGAGGGGTTCCGGCCCCAGGTCGAGGCGTGCGTGGCCTGCGGCAGCGAGGGCCCGCTGGTGTCGTGGGCGCTGGAGGAGGGCGGCCTGCGCTGCGCGGCCCACCGGCTGGGCCCGGCCGTCAGCCCCGACGCCGTGGCCGTGCTGCAGGCCATGCTCGGCGGCCGGCTGGGGGCGGCGCTGGCCGAGCACCGGCCGCCCGTGGTGTCGGAGGTCGACCACCTGGCGGTGCGGGCCTTCGAGCACCACGTCGAGCGCCGGTTGCGCTCGGTCAACGCCCTGCACCGGACCTGACCGTCAGAGCGGACGCCACTCCTTGGCCGTGTCGTCCCAGCCGAGCCAGCGGCCCTGGTTGGGCTCCCACACGATGTAGGTGTTGCGGGCCGCGTCCCACTGGGGGTTGTAGCCGCTGCCGCCGGCCGCGCCGGTGGCGGCGCCCGACGAGGGCGACGGCGTGCCCGCGGCCGGCGACGCGGCCGGCGACTCGCCGCTGGGCGTGCCCGGGGTGGTCGCCGCCGGGCCGGGCGCGCCGGCCCCGGGCTCGGGCTCGGGCGTGGCGGCCGGCGTGGGCCTGGCCGCCGGCATGGGCCTGGCCGCCGGCGAGCTCCCGGGCGGCGATGCCGCGGGCGACTCGCCGCTGGGCGGACCGCTGGCGCCGGCACCGGCCGGCGGGGCCGGGCGGGCGTCGGCGGCCGGCGGGGCGTAGCCGCCGGAGGTCGGCGAGGAGCCGGGGGCGGCGTAGGGGCCGCTGGCCCCCGGCGCCGTCCACGGGCCCGCCGCGG
>DASXRH010000383.1:0-2655 GCA_036506715.1 Acidimicrobiales bacterium | reverse complement strand
GGTGGCTCGTGCGGATCGCGTGGGTCCTCGTACCGGGAGCCGAGCGGCCCGAGCCCCGGGCGAACCGGCATCGAGCCCACGGACACGGCGGCAGCGTTCAGCTCGGTCGGGACGAGGGGCTGATCGAGCAGGACCCGAACGACCTGGTCGAGTCCATCATCGACTTCGGCGACACCGTGGTGCGCGAGGTGATGATCCCCCGGCCCGACATGGTCACCGTCGACGCCGACTTCCGGATCGCCGACGTCATGGAGGTCATGCTGCTCAACGGCTACAGCCGGCTGCCGGTGTGCGGCGACAGCCTCGACGACGTGGCCGGGCTCGCCTACGCCAAGGACCTGATGGGCGCCGAGCGCGACGGCAAGGGCGACGAGGCGGTGGCCGAGATGATGCGCCCGGCCCGGTTCGTCCCCGAGACCAAGCGGGTGCCCGACATGCTGCGGGAGATGCAGCGGGACAAGTTCCACATGGCGATCGTGGTGGACGAGTACGGCGGCACGGCGGGGCTGGTCACGCTGGAGGACATCATCGAGGAGCTGGTGGGCGAGATCGTCGACGAGTTCGACGTCGACGACGCGCCGGTCGAGCCGCTGGCCGGCGGCGGGATCCGGGTCCACGGCCGCACGCCCCTCGACGAGGTCAACACGCTGCTGCACGCCCACCTGCCCGAGGGCGACTGGGACACGATCGGCGGGCTGCTCTACGACCAGGTGGGCCACGTGCCGGTGGAGGGCGAGTCGGTCGCGCTGGCCGGCTGGCGGCTGACGGCCCAGCGGATCCAGGGGCGGCGCATCGGGCGGGTGAGCATCATCCCCGAGCCGGGCGGTCGGGACGATCGGGACGGCGACGGCGGAGAGGGCGATCCCCTCGCCGGCGATGGTGTCGGCGGCCCGGCGCCCTCCGTCGACACCCCGGCCCCGGGGCCGGACGACCGGGGCCAGATCGGTGGGATCGAGGCCCTGCCGTTCGGCATCCTGATCTTCGTCGTCGGCATCATCCTGGTGGTGAACATCTGGGCCGTGATCGACGCCAAGCTGGCGGTCGACAGCGCGGCCCGCCAGGCGGTGACGACGTTCGTCGAGTCGGGCAACGAGGCCGACGGCCGCGCCGCGGCCGCCGATGCCGGCCGGGCGGCGCTGGCCACCCACGGCATCGATCCGTCGCAGGCCGAGATCACCCTGCTGCCGCTCGAGGGCTCGGGGGGCCAGCAGGGCTTCACCCGCTGCGCCCGGGCCACGTACGAGGTCAGCACCCAGGTGCCGGCGCTCACCGTGCCGTGGGTGGGCGGTTTCGGCCACGGGTTCTCGGTGACGAGCCGGCACAGCGAGCTGGTCGATCCGTTCCGTTCCGGCGTGCCCGGGAGCGCCGAGTCCTGCGGGTGACTGGGTGACGCAACTTATCGTTCGTTGCCTCTTGACAACTCTCGTGTTCACCTGACTAGCTTCAGGCCATGAACGCGCACCTCCGGCTCGACGACGACGCCGGCGGACCCGTGGTGGTCAAGACGGCGGCACGAGGTGCCGAGGCCCGTCTCGCGGCCGAGGCTGCACGGCTGACCCGCGCCGTGCACCCCGGCGTGGTGGCGGCGCTCCCGTCGCCGCCCACCGAGCTCCGCACCCGCTACGCAGGCGAGCCGGTCACCGCGTGGACCGGCCCCGTCACCCGGGTCGCCGGCCTGGGCGCGGCGGTGGCGACCACGCTGGCCGACCTCCACGACATCGGCCTCGTGCACGGCCGGCTCGACGCCACCCACATCCTCCTGGGCGACGACGGCCGCCCTCGCCTCTGCGGCTTCGCCCCACCGACGCCGATGTTCGAGCCGTCCCCGGCCGACGATGTCGCCGCCCTGGGCGCGATCCTGGCCGACCTGCTCGAGCGAGCCACCGACGACCGCCGCGGCCGCCGCAGCCGCCGCTGGTGGCGCACGGCCCGCAGCGACGCCGACCCCCGCGCGCTCCTCCGGGTCATCGACCGCGCCGTCGACCGGGTCCCCACCCGGCGCCCGACGGCGAGAGCCCTGGCCGACGCGCTGCTCGCGGCCGTCCCCGCGGCCGACCTCCCCACGCCCGAGCCCGACACCCTCGACCGCATCTGGCCCTTCCGCCACGAAGAGACCGACGAGCAACGCTGGGCCGCAGTCTTCGGCGACGCGCCACCCGACCTCCCGACCAGCGCCCCCCACGTCGGCAAGCCGTCACCGCCACCCCCCAAACGCGCGACCGCCCGAGCCCGCGCCACCACCGCGTCGCCGGTCACCACAACCGCGCGCCTGCCGCATCCGTCGCACATCACGGGCGACGACCCGAGCTTCGTCGGCATCCCCGCCGCAGGCGTCGTGACGGCGGGCGCTGGCGCCGACCGTCGCATGCCTGGGCGGTCGACTCCGCCCCACAACCCCACCACCGACCAGCCGGCACACGCATCGACCCTCTCGGTGGCGCCCACTCCTGCGCCCGACACCGCCCGCGCGCGACCCACGTCCCGCAGGCCCCCCAGCGCCACCGGCCCCACGTCGAATCCCCTGCCCGGCCCCGCCGCCGACGACCTTGCTTCCACGCGCACGCGCCAAGCGGGCCCCGCATCGGCCACGCCGTCATGGCCGGGCGCCGACGAGCGGACCCGCGAGCGCCCCGCACTCGCCAACCGTGGCGGCCT
>DASXRH010000382.1:0-3735 GCA_036506715.1 Acidimicrobiales bacterium | reverse complement strand
CCGGGCGGACCTCTCGGACGCTGCCGGCCATGGCCGGAGGGTAGGTCGGCAGACGAAAAGATGGGGTGGCGGATGGGGTGGACCAGACACGAGAGAGGCCCCGGCGTGGATCCAGGGCCTCTGACCAGGTCCTTCGTGTGGCACCCCCAACGGGATTCGAACCCGTGTCGCCACCTTGAGAGGGTGGTGTCCTAGGCCACTAGACGATGGGGGCTGGGTGGACGAGACAGCTTAGCGTCGGGGGGACAGGCTCCGAAACCGGGCGCGAGGGGCCGCCGGGACGGCGGCGTCGAGGGAAGGACCAGCATGTCGGCGACACCGATCACCACCTACGACGTCCTCGGGCGGACCGTCGTCATGCCCTGCGTCGTGCGCGACGCCTCCGCCGGGACCGCCATGTTCGAGGTCGACGCGGCGGCGGCGCAGGGATTGTTGCCGTCCGACCGGTTCGCCGTCGTCGAGTCGGCGCCCGGACGGTGCCAGATCGTGCTGGCCGTCATCGACTACCGGGACAACGATCTCGGCGCCTACCACGAGGTTGGGATCACCCTGTTCGTGGCGCCCCGGGGCTCGGGCGGCGAGGGCGACGGCGACGGCGAGGGCGATGGCGAGGGCGATGGCGGCGGGGGCGAGAGTGGGACCTTCATCACCCGGTTGCCCGTCGACCAGGAGTTCACCTGCGCGGCGGGCCGGGCCATCTGGGGGTTCCCCAAGACCGTCGAGGACATCGGGTTCGACTACGCCGACGACCACGTCACCGTCGACCTGCGCATGGACGGCGAGCCCGCGCTGCGGCTCACGCTCCCCCGGGGCGGCGACGAGACCATGGCGCCGATGGCGATGACCACCTACTCGCTGATCGACGGCGTGCCCCACGCCACCGCGTTCACCCAGGGCGGGACCGGGGCGCAGGTGCTCGTCGGCGGCGACGGTGTCTCGCTCGAGCTGGGGACCCACCCCGTCGCCGGCGAGCTGGTCGGCCTTGGTCTGCCGGCCGCGGCGGTCATGTCGACCTGGACCGAGCGGATGCAGGGGGTGTTCGAGGTGCCCCGGGCCCTTACCTCACCCTGAAGTGGAGGTTGACGGTCATCGCCAGCTCCTCCCCCGCGACCAGGACTTTCGCGCCACCGACCTCGCCGTCCCGCAGCCGCCGGTAGGCGTCCGTGGCTTCGGTCTGGGCCTCGACGGCCACGGCCGCCATGTCCTCGACCGCGGCGACGACGCCGTGGCTGACCGCCGGCGACGCCTCGATCACGCACGACAGCCCCCAGTCGGGCCACGCCAGCTCGGCGAACGGGCGGCCGAGGTCGGTGAACGCGTCGTCCATCCCCCACGGCGGCAGCCGCGGCGACCGCAGGTCGAGCTCGGGGTCCACCGGGACCGGGTCGCCCACCGGGATCATTCCTCGTCGCCGGTACACGCGGTCGGCCGCGAGCCGCAGGCGCAAGCCGCCGGCGGCCGAGAACCACGGGTGGAGGCCCACCCCGGCCGGCATCGGGTCGGTGCCCTCGTTGCGCACGGCCAGCGTCACCGTCACCGTGGCACCGGCCACCGTGGTGCGCTGGATCGCCGACCACGGCCACGGCAGCTCGTCGCCGCCCCGGAACGTCAGGGTGCCGTCGGTCCCGACGACCCACGGCCGGTCGAACGCCAGGCCGTGGATCGCGCTGGGCGCCCCGCCGTCGACCTGGTTCGTGGGCACCGCCACCGCCGCTGAACCGAACTCGATCCGGCCGTCGGGCACGCGGTTGCACCACGGGACCATGACGAACGCCCCCCACAGGAACGGGTGGCGCCGGTGCTCGGCCACGTCGGGCGGGGTGCGCAGGACGTCGTGGCCGAAGGCCCGGATGCGATGCAGGCGGGCGCCGACGCCCGGGACCACCTCGACCCGCACGTCGCCGTCGCCGGAGCCGGGATGAGCGCCGGAGCCGCCGGCCCCGGCGCCACCCACCACGAGGAGCTCGTCGCCCCCGGCCGCGGCGGTCATCCCTCGCCGGGACCTTCGGGGATCCGCCAGTCGATGGGCTCGCGCCCCGCCTCGACCAGGGCCGCGTTGGCCCGGGAGAACGGGCGGCTGCCGAAGAACCCGCTCGACGCCGACAGGGGCGACGGGTGGGGCGACTCGATGACGGCGTGGCGGCTGGTGTCGATGAGAGCCTTCTTCTTGCGGGCCGACGCCCCCCACAGGATGAACACCACCCGCTCGGGCTTGCCGTTCACCACCTTCAACACCTCGTCGGTGAACGTCTCCCATCCCTTGCCCTGGTGCGAGCCGGCCCGGCCCTGGCGCACCGTCAGCGACGCGTTGAGCAGCAGCACCCCCTGGCGGGCCCAGCTGTCGAGGCAGCCGTGTGTGGGCGGCGGCACACCGAGGTCGGACTCCATCTCCTTGAAGATGTTCTGCAGCGACGGCGGCAGCGCCACCCCGGGCCGCACCGAGAAGCACAGCCCGTGGGCCTGCCGGGGACCGTGGTACGGGTCCTGGCCCAGGATCACCGCCTTCACCTCCGCGTAGGGCGTCAGGTGCAGGGCGGTGAACACCTCGTCGTGCGGCGGGAACACCACCCCCCGGCTGCGCTCGGCGGCCACGTACTGCTGCAGCTCGGCCCAGTACGGCTTGGCGAACTCGCCCCTCAGCACCGGGTTCCAGTCGGTCGTCATCGGCTCCCATCGTGCCAGGCGCGCCACGCCACCCGGCGCGACCGTCGGGCAGACTCGGGCGGGTGAGCGCCGATCGTCCCGAGCTCGTCCGGCTGCGCGAGATCTGCCTGGCCCTGCCCGAGGTGTCCGAGCGGCAGAGCCACGGGTCGCCCGCGTGGTTCATCCGGGGCAAGAAGACGCTGGCCATGTACCTCGACGACCACCACGGCGACGGCCGCCTGGCCATCTGGTGCCCGGCGCCGCCCGGCGTGCAGGAGGCGATGGTCGACGAGGAGCCCGAGCGCTTCTTCCGCCCGCCCTACGTCGGGCCCAGCGGCTGGCTGGGCGTCCGCCTCGACCGCGACCCCGACTGGGACGAGATCACCGGCATCCTCGAGGACGCGTACCGCAAGGTGGCGCCCAAGAAGCTGGCGGCGCTGCTCGACGGTGACGGCGGCGGCTGACCGGCCGCCTACGCTCCCCCCGTGCAGCAGCGAGCGACCGAGCGGGCCGGACGCCGCTTCGGCGCGCTCCGGCCTCTCCGGGGCACCCCCGGGGACGACCGCGTGGTCCATCAACGCACCGCATGCGCCGAAGCGCACCTCCATGCACCCGAGCGCACGCGCGACAGGCAGGGTCGGCCGCCGCTGCTGCACACCCTCGCTCCCCCGCCCGGGGGTCGCTGACCGGGTGCGGGGCCACGGGCGGCGGGCGGACCAGGCCGCCCTGGCGGCGGTCGCCCTGGCCGGCGCGTTCCTGGCCGGCGAGTGGGAGCCCGGAGCGATGGGCCGCCGAGGCACACGGGCGCTCGGCGATCGCCGGCGCTGGCTCGCCGACCTGGCCCTGGTGGTCGTGCACGCCTATCCCGAGAGACCGGCCGACCGGCCCCGGGAGCTGGCCCGGTTCATCGCCGCCTGCGACCCGTTCATGCGGGCCGCCGACGATCCCGGGCGGCCGCTGCGGGTGCGGACGTGGACGGCCGCCCCGACCGAGATGGGCGCCCGCCGGTGGCCGGTGCCGGCCATCCCCGACCTGGCGGCGCTGGCCGGCTGGATCGGCGTGAGCCCGGCCCATCTCGAGTGGTTCGCCGAC
>DASXRH010000381.1:0-9285 GCA_036506715.1 Acidimicrobiales bacterium | reverse complement strand
GCAGCGACCCCTCGTTGCGCGCGAGGGCGACGACCGAGCGCAGATCGTCGTGGCCGGCGTCCCGGACCTCGACCACCATCGCCGCCGCCGTTCCGCCGCTCAGCCGGCGACGAGGTCCCGCAGGAGCGCCCGGGTGCGCTGCCGGGAGGCCCGGCGGTCGTCGCCCACGGGGAAGGGTGCGGCCCACAGGTCGGTGGCCCCGGCCGCGTGGAGATCCTGGAGGGCGGCGGCCACCGTGTCCTCGGGGCCCACGATCGCGGCCTCGGCCGGCGTAGCCAGGCCCCCGGCCGCCAGCACCCGCTGGTAGTTGGGCAGCATCCCGTACACGGCGAACTGGCGGGCCGCGGTCTCGCGGGCGCCGTCGACGTCGTCGGTCACCGCCACCGGGAGGCCCACCACGATGCGGGGCTCGGGCCGCCCCGCGCCGGCGGCCGCCTTCCGGATGGTGGGGGCGATGAGCGTCTCCACCGCCCGCCGGTTGGCCATCCACGTGATCGTGCCGCCGGCCAGCTCGCCCGCCGAGCGCAGCGACTTCGGCGCCAGCGCCGCCACCACGACGGGCACCGGCTGCTGGGGGCGGACCTGGATCTCGGCCGCGGCCCGGTACTCCTCGCCGGTGAAGCGGACCCGGCCCTCGCGCAGCAGGGCGTCGAGCACGGTGAGGTACTCGCGCAGGTGGCGGGCGTTGTGGCCGTAGTCGAGCCCGTAGATGCCCTCGATGACCGGCTGGTGCGACACGCCGACGCCCAGCGTGAACCGGCCGTCGTCGCCGGCGGCCTGGGCCACCGCCACCGCCGACTGGGCCATGAGGACCGGGTGGCGGGGGTAGGTCTGCACGACCGACGTGCCGTAGCCGATGGTCGAGGTGGCCCGGCCCACCAGCGGCAGCACGGCGAACGGGTCGATGCCCGTCGCCCCCGCGTACCAGAGGCTGGTGAACCCGTCGTCCTCGGCCTCCTTGGCCTGGTCGACCAGCCGATCGACCGTGGCCCCGCCCCCGCTGATCCCGATGCGCAACGTCACGGCGTCAACCTAGGCGCGGGTTACGCGCCGTCGCACCACCTCGGACCGCAGGTCGGCGGTGACCACGACGACGCGGTCAGCCATGCGCGGGTTGCGAGCGCGTCCCGAAGGCCGCCAGCCCCCGGTCCCGCACGATGGCCAGCCCGGCGAGACCGACGGCCAGGGCGCCGGCGATCTCCAGCGTGGAGGCGATCGCGGAGAACCAGGTCCACGATGCGATGTCCCACAGGGGGTCGCTGAACGCGCTCCAGTGGGGCAGCCAGTGGGCGGCGAAGAAGCCGAGGGCCAGCGGGAACCCGGCCGCAGCCGCCGCCAGCGGGGCCAGCCGGTGGCGGGTCAGGATCAGCGTGACCACGACCACCTGGACCACCAGCGCCAGGTTGCCCGTCCAGTACAGCGACTCGGTGACGCTGCCCTGCCCCCGGCGCAGGTGGTCGAACGTGTGGACGGCGCTGCCCACGGCGAACAGCACACCGGCGAGGTACAGGCGGCGGTCCGCCCGGGCGGGATCGACCATGCGCCCACCCTACTAGAGCGCACGCTCTAGTATCGAGGCGTGGCCGCCACCCGGGACCGGATCCTCACCGCCACCGCCGAGCTGTTCCGCCGGCAGGGCTACAACGGCACCGCGCTGAAGGCGGTCACGGTGGCGGCCGACGCGCCCTTCGGGTCGCTCTACCACTTCTTCCCCGGCGGCAAGGAGGAGCTGGGCGAGGCGGTGGTGCTGACGTCGGGCCGCGCCTACCAGGAGCTGTTCGAGGTCATCTACGACGCCGCCCCCGACCCGGTCACCGCGGTGGGCGACTTCTTCGACGGCGCCGCCGAGGTGCTGGTGTCCACCGGCTACGTCGACGCCTGCCCCATCGGCACGGTGGCCCTCGAGGTGGCGAGCACCAACGACCGCCTGCGCCGGGCCACGGCCACGGTCTTCGCCGGCTGGGAGGCCGCCGCCGCCACCCGCCTGGAGGGCGCCGGCATCGCGCCGGCGGCCGCCGCCGAGCTGGCGACCACGCTGGTGGCGGCCATCGAGGGCGGGTTCATGCTCAGCCGCGCCGCCCGCAGCCCCGACCCCATGCACACGGCCGGCCGCGCCATGCGCCGCCTGGTGTCCGCCGCCCTGACCGAGGCGACGGCCGAGGCCGACGGCGAGACGTCCGACGTGTCCGGCTGAGCCGCCCCACCATGAACTGGCGCGCGTTCGCTGCGCTCGTCGCTCGCTACGCGCGCCGGTTCGTGCCGAGGCCTCGGTCGCCGATCAGCGCTCGGGGTCGGCGAACTTCTCGAACTCCCACCAGTCCTCGCCGTCGTAGGGCGCGTCGCCCCACAGCTCGCGCAGCCGCCGGCCGACCTGGGCCTCGTGGCCGTGGGGCGACGGCCGGTAGTAGACCCGGCGCTCCGGCGTGCCGATCTCGCCGGCGATCTCGGGGGGCCGGTACTCCTGGGCCACGAACCCCGACGGGTCGTTGTGCGGGTAGCGGTAGCCGCCGCCCTCCTTGAGCTTGTTGCGCTGGTAAGGGTGGACGCTGCGCAGCGGACCGGGCACCGCCCCGGCCTGGCGGCGGCGCACGTCGGCCGAGGCCCGGGCCAGGCCGGCCATGGTGGTGTTCGACTTGGGCGCGGTGGCCAGGTAGATGACGGCATGGGCCAGGTTGAGCCCGGCCTCGGGCAGGCCCACGAACTCGACGGCCCGGGCGGCCGCGTCGGCCACCACCAGGCCCATGGGGTCGGCCATGCCCACGTCCTCCGACGACAGGATGACCAGGCGGCGGGCGATGTAGCGGGCGTCCTCCCCCGCCTCCAGCATGCGGGCCAGCCAGTAGAGCCCTGCGTCGGGATCCGATCCCCGGATCGACTTGATGAAGGCCGAGATCACGTCGTAGTGGTCGTCTTCGCCGTAGCGCAGCACCCGGGTCTGGCGGGCGCGCTCGACGTCGTCGAGCGACACCTCCCGCCGGTCCTCGCCGGCCGCCAGCGCGAGGGCCACCTCGAGGGTGGTGAGCGCGGCCCGGGCGTCGCCGCCGGCCATGTCGACCAGGTGGGCCCGGGCGTCGGGCGCGGCGTCGGCGTGCTCTGCGGCCAGCGCCCGGTCGACCACCACCGCCAGGTCGTCGTCGGTCAGCGGGTCGAGCCGGAAGATGGTGGACCGGCTGATGAGCGGGGCGTTGACCTCGAAGAACGGGTTCTCGGTCGTGGCGCCGATGAGGGTGAGGATCCCCGACTCGACCGCCGGGAGCAGGGCGTCCTGCTGGCTCTTGTTGAACCGGTGGACCTCATCGAGGAACAGGATCGTCCCACGCCCGTCGTCGGCCAGCCGCTGGCGGGCGGCGGCGATGACCTCCCGCACGTCCCGCACCCCGGCGTTGACGGCCGACATGGCCATGAACTCGCGGTCGGTCATGGCGGCGACCACGCTGGCCAGGGTGGTCTTGCCGGTGCCCGGCGGCCCCCACAGAATGATCGACGACAGCCGGTCGGCCTCGATCAGCGCCCGCAGCGGCGCTCCCGGCCCCACCAGGTGGGGCTGGCCGACGATCTCGTCGAGGGTGCGGGGCCGCATGCGGGCCGCCAGCGGGGCCTGGGTGGCGAGCCGCTCCGCCAGCGCCTGCTCGACCGGGTCGTCGTCGGACGCCGGGGCGCGCTTCTGGGGTGACATCTGGATGGGAGTCAACCAGATGTCACCCCGGAACGGAACGGTCGGACCGCGACCACCGTGCCGGGGTGACGTCCCGTTGCTGCAGTTGACAATTTGCAAAGCCAAGGCTTTAGTAAGTGCTCATGGATCTCGCCACCATGACCCGGGCCTGCGCCGCCACCGGGGACGTCGTCGCCGCCGTCGGAGCCGACCAGCACGACCTGCCCACGCCCTGCACCGAGTGGACCGTGCGCGACCTGCTCAACCACCTGGTGGGCACCCTCGTGCTCGGCCGGGCGCTGCTGGCGGACGCCCCGCCCGGGCCGGGAGCCGCGGCCCCCGGCGGCCTGCCCCCCGGCGACGTCCTGGGCGACGACCCGCTCGCCGCCTACCGCACCGGCGCGGCCGCGCTCCTGGCGGCCGCCGCGGGCGACGCGCTGTCCCGGCCCCACGCCACCCCCCTGGGCGAGCTGCCGGGGACGGTGCTGGCGGGCTTCACCACCCTCGACATCGCCGTCCACGGATGGGACCTGGCCCGGGCCACCGGCCAGGACGCCATCCTCGACGCCGCCGTGGCCGCCCCGGTGCTCGCCTTCGCCCGCCAGGCCCTGTCCGACGACATGCGGGCGCCCCGCATCGGCCCGGCCGTCCCCGTGGGCGAGACTGCGGGGGTGACCGACCAGCTGGTCGCGTTCCTGGGGCGCACGCCGTGACCCCGGGGGCCGGGGCCGCGCGGCGCGCCCCCGTCACCGAGCCGCCGGCCGATCCCGACGCGCTGCTGCGGGCCCTGGCCGAGCCGCAGCGGCGCAGGATCGTCCAGCTGGTGGGCGACGGCGAGCTGCCGGCCGGCGCCATCGCCGACCAGTTCGCCATCACCCCCCAGGCCGTGTCCCAGCACCTGCGGGTGCTGAAGGACGCCGGCCTGCTGCGCGAGCGCCGCGACGGCACCCGCCGCCTCTATGCGCTGCGGCCCGAGGCGATCGCGTCGGTGCGGGCCTTCCTCGACGACCTGTGGCCGTCATCGCTGGCCCGCCTGCGCGACGCCGTCCAGGACGACGAGACGTGAGCGACGACGCCTTCACCACCAGCCTGCGCATCGCCGCCGCCCCTGACGCGGTGTTCCCCTACCTCACCGATCCGAAGCTGCTGGTGCGGTGGATGGGCGACTGGGCCGACCTGGTCCCCGAACCCGGCGGCACCTATGCCGTCGACATCGGCGGGGTCCCCGTGCGGGGCCGGTTCGTCGAGGTCGACCCACCCCGGCGGGTCGTGTTCACCTGGGGCGTGGCCGGCCGCGACGACCTGCCGGCCGGGGGCAGCACCGTCGAGATCACGCTGCGGCCCGACGGCGCCGCCACCGTGGTCGAGCTGGTCCACAGGGACCTGCCCCCCGAGGAGCGGCCCAGGCACGCCGATGGCTGGGACCACTACCTCCCCCGCCTGGCCACCGCCGCCGGCGGCGGCGACCCCGGCCCGGACCCCTGGGCGACAGCATGACCGCCGACCCGGCCGATCCGGGAGAACCGGCCGACGTGCGGGCCGCGACCGACGCCTACGACCGCATCGTGGCCGAGCTGGCCGGCGAGCCTGGCGTCGACGTGGGCCGCATCTTCCACTCCGAGGGGCTCAACCTCGGGGGGAGGTACTTCGCCCTGCTCTCCGGCGCCGAGCTGGTGCTCAAGCTGCCGGCCGGCCGGGTGAGCGAGCTGGCGGCGTCCGGCCGGGGCCGGCCGTTCGAGCCGCGCCCGGGCCGGCTCATGCGCGAGTGGGTCAGCCTCGACCCCGGCGACATGGTCCGGTGGCCGGCGCTGGCCCGGGAGGCACTGGACTTCGGGCGGCAGCTCGCGGCCGCGCCGGCACCCCGCCGCCGGAGACGCTGAGCGCCCGGGTCGGCGCGGCTCTGGCGCCTCTCACCACGAGAGACGCCAGAAGGACCCCACCGGGACGGGCGTCAGGCGGAGCCCGCGGCCACCAGGAAGGCGACGCTGGCGGCGGCCGAGCTGACCGTGCGCAGGTGGTTCCACGGGATCCAGCCGGCCAGGTAGTGGCGCCAGGTGTCGGTCGACCCCGCGGCCGCCGGGTCGACCAGGCCGAGGGCATCGTTGCGGGGCACGTGGTAGGCGGCTGTGACCACGATGCACAGCAGGTAGAGGGCGCAGCCGGCCAGCACCCAGGGGGTGCCCCGCTCGCCCCAGCGGGTGACCGCCACCCACACGCCGAGGCAGACGCACAGCACGGCGGTCCCCATGAGCGCCAGCATGAACAGCGGCGAGGCCGGGGCCATCTTGTTGATCTCCTGCATGGCGGGCATGCCCTGGGTGCCGGACATGCGGCGCAGCGCCGGCATCACGAAGGTCGAGAAGGCGAAGAACACGCCGGCCACCACGGCGGCGGCCACCGCGGCGGTCAGGCTCAGGAGCCGGGGGGTGCCGGTCATCGCCGGCTCCCCTCGCGCTCGGTGCCGGCCTCGTCGCCCGCCGGGACGGTCCACACGCCCGAGGCGGCGGCCTCGGCCGCGTAGTCGGCGAAGTCCCGGGCCGGGCGGCCGAGCACCCGGCCCACGTCGCCGGTGACCGCGGCGTTGCGACCGTCGAGCACCCGCACGAACAGGTCGGTGAGGGGCTCGACCTCCTCGGCCGGCACGCCCGCCCGAACGGCGGCCTCGCCGTACTCGGCCGGGGTCACCGGCACGAACACCACCTCGCGGCCGGTGGCCCGGCTGATCTCGGCCGCGGCGTCGGCGAAGGTGAGCAGCCGGGGGCCGGTCAGCTCGTAGGTGGCGCCGGCGTGGTCGTCCGCGGTGAGCGCGGCCGCCGCCACGTCGGCGACGTCGCCGGCGTCGACGAACGGCTCGGGCACCGGGCCGGCGGGGAGGGCGATGACCCCGTCGAGCACGGGGCCGAGCAGGAAGTGCTCGCTGAAGTTCTGGGCGAACCAGCTGGCCCGGACCACGGTGAGGTCGGGGGCGACGGCCCGCACGGCGTCCTCGCTGACGACCGCCTCCTCCTCGCCCCGGCCCGACAGCAGCACCAGGCGGCGCACGCCGTGGGCCACGGCCCGGCCGGCGAAGGCCGCCAGCGTGTCGGCCGCCCCGGGGAAGGCGAGGTCCGGGTAGTACACGAGGTAGGCGGCGTCGACGTGGTCGAGGACGGGGTCCCACGTGCCGGGGTCGTCCCAGTCGAAGGGCGGCTCACCGGCCCGGGAGCCGATGCGCACGGGGCGGCCGAGGGCCCGCAACCGCTGGGCCACCCGGCGGCCGGTCTTCCCGGTGCCGCCCGTGACCAGGGTGCGGGGGTGGGTGTTGGTGACGGTCTGCATGCCGACCATCAAGCCCCAGATCGGCGAGACGCTCCATAGCTGAGACGATCAAAAACCTTCGTCATCGTCTAGGTTGGGGGCATGGACGCACTGGCCGGCTTCCTCGACGGTCCGCGGGCGCAGGGCGCCTTCCTGCTGCGCTCGATCCTCGAGCCGCCGTGGTCGCTGCGCATCCAGGACGAGGCCCCGCTCACGGTGGTGGCGATGGTCCAGGGCACCTCGTGGGTGCTGTTCGACGACGAGGACCCGGTGCCGCTGGGCGCCGGCGACGTGGCCATCGTCCGCGGGCCCGACCACTACACCGTGGCCGACGACCCTGGCACCGCCCCGCAGGTCATCATCCACCCCGGCCAGCTGTGCACCACGCCCGACGGGGTCAGCCTGTCCGAGGCCATGGACCTGGGCCTGCGCACATGGGGCAACGACCGGGGCGGGTCGCACGTGGTGCTGACCGGCACCTACACCACCGACGGCGAGGTCAGCCGGCGGTTGTTGGAGGCCCTGCCCCGCATGACCGTGCTGGCCGCCGACAGCTGGGACTGCCCGGTCATCCCGCTGCTGGCGGCCGAGATCGTGCGCGACGAGCCCGGGCAGGACGTGGTCCTCGACCGGCTGCTCGACCTGCTCCTGATCGCCGTGCTGCGGGCGTGGCTCGCGCGCCCCGGCGCCGGGGCCCCCGCGTGGTACCGCGCGTACGGCGATCCGGTCGTCGGCCGGGCGCTGCGCCTGATCCACCACAACCCGGCGCACCCCTGGACGGTGGCCGAGCTGGCCAGCGCGACCAGCGTGTCGCGCGCCAGCCTGGCCCGCCGCTTCAACGACCTCGTCGGCGAGCCGCCCATGGCCTTCCTCACCGGCTGGCGGATCGCCCTGGCCGCGGACCTGCTGCGGGACCCCGGCGCCACCATCGGCGCCGTCGCATCGCAAGTCGGCTACGGCAGCCCGTTCGCGCTGAGCACGGCGTTCAAGCGGCTTCGCGGCATCAGCCCGCAGCAGCACCGGGCCCAGGCGCTGCCGGGCTGACGTCCGCGGGCTGCCCTCCCGATGACTTTGGGGCCGCCATATCGTCATAATGACCCTGGGCCGATGCCCAGGGACCATGCCGCGAGCACGAAGGAGCGCGTGATGAGCCTTCCCCGGATCGCTACCCGGCAGGAGTGGCTGGCCGCCCGCAAGGAGCTGCTCATCAGGGAGAAGGAACTGACCAGGCAGCGGGATGCGCTCAGCGCCGAGCGCCGCAACCTGCCCATGGTCGAGATCGAGAAGGACTACGTCTTCGACGGCCCGGACGGCGCCGTCCGCCTCATCGACATGTTCGAGGGCCGTCCCCAGCTGATCATCTACCACTTCATGTTCGACCCGGAATGGGAGGACGGCTGCCCGAGCTGCACCGCCGGCACCGACGAGCTGTCGGCCGGCTTCTTCGAGCACCTGCACACCCGCGACACCAGCTACGCCCTGGTGTCGCGGGCGCCGCTGGCGAAGCTTGAGCGCTGGAAGGCCAAGAGGGGCTGGGACATCCCCTGGTACTCCTCGTTCGGGACCGATTTCAACTACGACTTCGGGGTCACGATCGACGAGTCGGTCGCGCCCGGCGCGTACAACTTCCGCACCAAGGCCGAGTTCGAGGCCAACGGGTCGGACTTCTTCGCCTCAGACCAGCCCTTCGAGGTGCCGGGCCGGAGCTGCTTCCTGCAGGTCGGCGGGCGCGTGTTCCACACGTACTCCCAGTACGCCCGCGGCCTGGAGTCCACCGGCGGCTCCTACTACTTCCTCGACCTCACCGCGCTCGGCCGGCAAGAGGAGTGGGAGGAGCCCAAGGGCCGCAGCGAGTCCGCAAGGTCCGCCACGTCCGACTTCGCGTCGTAGCCACCCACCTCGCCAGTCTCCGCTGAAGGAGCCGTTCCTGCCCATGTTGCCGACCGGCGGCCAGGGCTGACCTGCCTCCCTCGGCCACTGATGACTGGATGCACGGGCGGGCGGGCTCACGCCGCGGAGGCAGCCGAGCCGGTGGGCGCGTCGGCGAGCCACACGAATTCGTCGATCCCGATCAGCCGCAGTGCGAGCCGCTCATATCGGGGATACGCCGATCGTGCCGTGGCGCGATCGACGAGCATTGGCCCGGCCACGGTGTGGTCCGCGCCCCGGTAGGTGATGACGCACCGGCCGGCTGCCCGGATGTTCTGATACCAGTGGGCCGCCTCGCTGAAGGTCAGCGGCATAACGAACCCGCCGCCGACCGCGGGCCGCACGCCCAGGGGAGTGGCGTAGGGGCGCCCGGTCTTGCGGCCGCGGTGATGCACGATGCCGAC
>DASXRH010000380.1:0-1553 GCA_036506715.1 Acidimicrobiales bacterium | reverse complement strand
CCGCCCCAGGCCCACGATCCCGAGCACCTTGCCGTGGACCTCCACGCCCTCCCAGCGCGACCGTTCCCACCGCCCCGCCCGGAGCGCGGCGTGGGCCTGGGGGATGTTGCGGGCCTGGGCCAGCAGCAGCGCCATCGTGTGCTCGGCGGCCGAGAGGATGTTGGACTGCGGCGCGTTGACCACCATCACGCCGCGGTCGGTGGCGGCGTTGACGTCGACGTTGTCGAGCCCGATGCCCGCCCGCCCCACGACGACCAGCTCGTCGCCGGCCTCGAGGACCTCGCGGGTGACCTGGGTGGCGGACCGGATGATCAGCCCGGCGGCGCCCGGCACCACGCCGATCAGCTCGTCGGGGGACAGGCCCAGCCGGACGTCGACCACGTGGCCGACGTCACGCAGCCGCTGGAGCCCGCCGTCGGCGATCTTCTCGGTCACGAGGATGCGCGCCATCGCGCCCAAGTGTGGCCGGGCCCGGACGAGACCCGCCAGACGGCTGGTCGCCGGTCTCACACGGGCGGGACGGCCGCCGTTGGAGGAGCATGCTGACCACGACCATGACCCGTGAGGACCGCTACTACGCCGTGACCGCCTCCCCCGTCGGCGACCTGCTCGTCGTGGGCGACGGCGAGGCCGTCACCGGGATCGGCTTCCTGGGACGCGCCGCGCCCCGCCCCGGCTGGCGGGCCGACGACGCCCCCGTGGCCGCCGCCCTCGACCAGCTGGCGGCCTACTTCGCCGGCGAGCGCCGGGACTTCGACCTGCCGCTGGCCCCGGCCGGCACCGCCTTCCAGCAGCGGGTGTGGGACGCGCTGGTTGCCATCCCCTACGGCGTGACCACCACCTACGGCGAGCTGGCCGACCGCATCGGCCACCCCGGCAGCGCTCGGGCCGTGGGCGCGGCCAACGGGGCCAACCCCGTGGCCATCGTGGTCCCGTGCCACCGGGTCGTGGGCGCCGACGGCACCCTCACCGGCTACGCCGGCGGGCTCGACGCCAAGGCGACCCTGCTGGCGCTCGAGGGCGTCACAGGTTCTCGACGGTGACCGGCTCGATGCCCTCGGCCTCCGGGGTGGCGAACCCGAACACCTGGGCGTAGAACGACAGCTCGGCATCCAGGGCGCGGCGGATGTTGGCGGCGTGGCGGAAGCCGTGCTGCTCGCCCGGGAACGTCACGTAGGCCACCGGGACCTTCCGGGACCGCAGGGCATCGACGATCATCTCGGCCTGGTTGGGCGGCACCACCTCGTCCTCGAGGCCCTGGAGCACGATGAGCGGCCGGTCGAACCCGTCAAGGTGGTGGACGGGCGACCGCTCGACGTACAGGTCCCGGCGGTCGGGATAGGGGCCGATCAGCCCGTCGAGGTAGCGGCTCTCGAACTTGTGGGTCTCGGTGGCCAGGGCCTCGAGGTCGGCCACGCCGAAGTGGCTGGCCCCGGCGGCGAACGTGTCCCGGAAGGCGAGCGCGGCCAGCGTCGTGTAGCCGCCGGCCGACCCGCCCCGGATGCACAGCCGCGCCGGGTCGACCCGCCCGGCGTCGGCCAGCGACCGGGCGG
>DASXRH010000379.1:0-2192 GCA_036506715.1 Acidimicrobiales bacterium | reverse complement strand
GAACGACCCGAGCCCGGTGACGAGGACGCGCCGGCCCATCAGCCCGTCCACACGCTGCGACGGTGGCGGAGCATGTCGTACAGCTCGGTCTGGATGGTGTGGCGGATGTCCTCGGAGGTGTCCATGATCCGGCTGCGGGAGTAGCGGGGCTGGTCGGGGGGCACGTCGAGCCGCACCGGGTCGAGCACCCGGATGCGCATCTTGGCCGGGAAGGGGATGACCGTGCCCAACGGGCCGAGCGCCAGCATGTTGGCGGTGATGGGGACGTAGGGCACGCCCAGCAGCCGGGCCAGCCCCCGGACCTTGGCCACGATGGGCATGGTCTCCTCGTTGCCCACGATGGCCAGCGGGACGATCGGCACCCCGGCCCGCATGGCGATCTGTACGAACCCGCCCCGGCCGAAGCGGCGCAACTGGTAGCGCTCGCTGTAGTGCTTGCCGGGGCCCTTGTTGCCCTCGGGGAACACCATGACCAGCTGCTGCTGCTCGCGCAGCAGGCGGTAGGCGTTGTCGGGGTGGGCCTGCACGCCGCCCAGGCGGGACCAGGCCACGTTGACCACCGGGATGCGCTTGAACACCTCGTCGGCCAAGCCGTACACCGGCCGGCCCAACTCACGCTCGATGCCGTGCATGATCGAGGGGGCGTCGGTCGGGATGGCGCCGGCGTGGTTGGCGACCATCAGCGCCCCGCCGTCGCGGGGGATCTTGTCGAGGCCCTCCCACTCGACTCGGAACCAGTGGTCGTACACGGGGTCGTAGACCCGGGCGAGCATGTCTCGGAGGTGCTGGGAGCGGCCCCACTCGTCGACGTCGGACAGGCGCTCGGGGGCGGGCGGGAAGCCCGCGCCGGCGCCCTCGCGCTGGCCGGGCTCGTCGACGCCCTGGTCGGCGCCCTCGTGCGGGCGGACGGCCACGAGCTTGGGCCGCGCCCGAGCACGGCGATCGCCGGGTGACTTCTCGGCCGCCATCACCCCGATGCTACGCCTGCGGTCCAGCCGGATCCGGCTCGGCGGCCCAGAGTGTCACATGGCGCGGGGATGATGGCGGTGATGGAGCCGACGTCCCTGCGCTTCGCCCGCCTGGCCCGGTCGCTGGGCGAGGCCGCCCGGGCCCAGGGGTTGCGCGCCCCCACGTTCCGCAGCCCGCCCCGGCTGCCGGGGGTCACCCGGTCGATCGTGCGGCGGGGCCCGGGGGTGGTGGTGGCGGTGGCGCTGCGGGACCGCCCGTGGCCGGCGGTGGTGGCCGACATGGTCGAGGGCGTGGTGGCGGCCAACCGGCTGGCCGGGGTGCGGGCCGACCGGGTGCGGGCCGGCCTGTGGGCGGTGGTGGGCGACGCGGGGGACCGGGCGGCGTGACCGGGGTATGTTGCCGCCGTGAGGTCGACCCGCGTGCTGGTCGAGCGGATGTCCGTCGGCGACGACGACGTGCCGGTGCACTACGCCGACCTGTTCGTGGTCGTGCGCGAGGGCGAGACCGGGCCCGGTCCCAACGACTGGGAGGTCACCCTCCGCACCACCGGCCCGCGGCACCTGCGGCCCGGCGAGCACGACCTCCGCCTCGAGGCCGCCGACGGCTCGCTGGTCCGGGGGCGGGCACTGCTGCGCTACAGCGATGGGTCGCGCCACCTGTTCCGGGGCGACAGCGAGCTCATCGGGTTCGTCGAGGGCGAGGGGTAGCGGCCTGGGCGGCGTCCCAGCGCCGTAGCCTGGCGGCCACGCCCGGGTGGCGGAACTGGCAGACGCGGAGGGCTTAAACCCCTCCGGCCCCGAGGGGCCGTGCGGGTTCGACTCCCGCCCCGGGCACTTCTGAACTGGGCTTTCTCTCCGACCAGCCCTTACTGCCCGTCGAACTGCCAGGCCGATTTGCTAACCGATTGCACCGCCATCCTGGGCGTCCGTCCTTCCTGATCTCGAGGATGTCGCGAGTAGCGACATGGTCAACCGTCATCGAGGGGTGGCCGAGGCGAGTGTCTCCGTGACGTTGATCAGCCAGCGCATCCGTGGTTGCGGGCGCCGATCAAGTCGCGATCGAGATCCACTGCACCGACGCCAGTGCCGACGGTCTCAGATGGACGAGATGGGCGACGACTCGCGCGGCGCGGCGGCCGCTCGGATGGTCAGCCGTCGCCGGGTTGCACTAAGCGCGCGTGCGAAACCACCCGAGGCGTCGCGGAGCGAGGAGAACCTCACTTT
>DASXRH010000378.1:0-2381 GCA_036506715.1 Acidimicrobiales bacterium | reverse complement strand
GCGAACACCCAGGTGGGGGCCACGGCCGGCACACCCAGGTCGAGGGACAGGCCCTCGGTGCCCAGCGTGCCGTCGAACTGCTGGACCCGCTCGACGACGATCCGCCCGGTGCGGGCCGTGAAGGTGGCGGCCACCTGCTTGCTGCGCGTCACGTCGTCGCCCAGGTCCACGCCGACCACGCTGCGGGCCGGCACCGGGAAACCCTGGAACCGCACCGGCTCGCGGGGGCCGTCCTCGGTCACGAACGTGCCGTCGACGGTGGCGGCGCTGGGGAACGGGTTGAACAGCACCACCAGGTCCCGGGCGTCGCGGGTGGTGGCCCCCCAGGCCAGGTGCCAGGCGGGAGCGGCCGCGGTGGCGCAGGGACCGAGGTCGGCGCCGTGGGCGCCCCGCACCGCATGCTGGATGGCCACGCCCCCACCGTCCACCTCGACCACGGCGGCGGCCAGCGGCGCCCCCACGAGGTCGCCCAGCCGCACGTCGACCCGCTCCCCCGCCGGCACGGGCACGGTCTCGGTCACGGTCCGGGCCGGCCGCGTCGTCGTGGAGGTGGACGTCGTCGTCGTGGCCTCGTCCCCCGCCCCGTCGGCCCGGCTCACGTCGCCGGGCACGATGGTGAGGGTGGCCGTTCGATCCTCGTCGCTGCCGTTCACGACGACGACCCGGTGGTCGGCGATGCCATCGCCGACCGCGGTGCCCGCCGCGCAGTACCACGTGGACGACCCCGCCCCGGCGGGCCGCACGGCCGGCATGAGCAGGTCGGGCCGGACGGCCACGGCCGCCCTGCCGGCCGACTCGGACCCGCCGGCCCGGTCCAGCGCCACCGCCCCGGCCACCACGGCCGCCACGGCGACGACGAACGGCAGCCGAGCCAGCACGCTGCGCCGATCCCGCTCCCCGGCCCCCGCCCGGGACCGCCCCCGCCCGTGGGCCGGCCGGTGGACCGCCTGGTCGACCTCACGTGCCGCCTCCGACGCGGTCGGCGAACCCGCCGCCTCGCTCACCCGCCGACGGCCCCGGCGCGACCGCCTCGACCCGCCGGCGGGCCCATCCCCCGGGGCGGCGGCCCCGCTCGCCTCCCGCACCGGGGCGCCACCCGGCGGGCGCGAACCCTCCGCCTCGCTCACGCGCCGGCCCCGGCCGTTGCGCGACGGGCGCTGGCGGGGCGGCGGGTCGCCGTTGCCCTGGGGGGCGCGGCGGTGTGCGCCGTAGCGGGGGACGGGGTCGCCGGCGTCGGTCACTCGGGGGCCCCGACCGGGACGGGGTCGGCCTCGGCAGGAGTGCCACCCGCCGGGGCAGGCGTGGGCTCGGGCTCCGGTGCGGTGGCCGGGGCGGGCGGGTCGGTGGCGGCGGCGACGGGGCGGGGGGCCGGGGCGCGGCGGGGGTGGCGGGCCTCGGGGGGCGGGCCGGGCGCGCCGAAGCGCATGCGCAGCAGCACGGCCCCGGCGACCAGCCACAGGCCGACCTGGATCGCCAGCGCCACGCGGTGGCCGCCGGCGCCGGGGCCGGTGGTCGGGACCGCGCCGTCGCGGTCGGGGTCGAAGGCGGCGTTGCGGTACAGGACCAGGCCGGGATCGACCGCCAGGCGCTGGAGGTCGAGCTGCTCGGCCAGCGCGCCCACCAGGGCGTCGGGACGGTGCGACAGCGCGGCCGGGTCGGACGGGGCCAGGCGGCGGGGCACGGCGACGTACTCGACGCCCAGCGGGGCGAGCTGGCGGCCGAGGCGGGTGGTGCGGCGCTCGACCGCGGCGTCGAGCGCCCGGCGCAGCCGGTCGGCGCCGGCGCCGGTGGTGGCCGGCCACAGGTCGGGCACCGCGGGGACGGCCCGGGGGGCGGCGGTGAAGGCCAGCCCGCCGCCGAGGTCCCAGCCGTCGCCCCCGGGGACCAGGCCGGGATCGCCCACCCACAGCACCCGGGACCCGCCGGCGCTCACGTGCTCCTGCACCGGGCCGAGGAGCCCGGCGTCGTCGTCGCGGGGTGCGGTCCAGCGGCCGTCGACGGCGCCCGCGACCACCGACGCGGTCGAGGCCACCAGGGCCAGCGCCCCGACAGCCACCACCAGCCGGCGGGCGCCGAACCGCCACGATCGCCCCCGCACGTCGAGGTCGAAGACCGCCACCCCCAGCGCCACCGCCAGGACCAGCCCCGCGGCCGCCGGCGCCAGGACCACCCCGGCCCGGGGCGTGTGCAGGTCGAGGTTCCCCTGCTCTCGGGCCCACACCACGGCCCCGCCGGCCACCGCCAGGGTCCACGCCCGCACCGCCCAGCCGAAGCGCCAGCGCCGGCCCACCAGCAGCGGCACCGCGGCCGCCGCCAGGAGGGCGAAGGCCAGCGCGCCCCGCGCGGTGGGCCCGGTCCGCAACCCCACCACGTCCAGCGCA
>DASXRH010000377.1:0-7436 GCA_036506715.1 Acidimicrobiales bacterium | reverse complement strand
GTCGTCGGGGGCCAGCCCGAGGGCGTCGCAGGCCAGGTGGACCGAGCTGGCGAAGCAGCTGTACACGTCGAGGTGGGCCACGTCGTCGATCCCCACGCCGGCGGTGTGCAGCGCCTCGGCCCCTGCGGCCGCCATGGCCGGCGACGCCGCCAGGTCGGCGTGCTCGGCCAGGTAGACCGGGTCGGTGGCCGAGCACCAGCCCCGCAGGTACACCCGGCGCTCGGGCGGCACGCCGAGCGCGTCGGCCCGGGCGTGGCTGGCCACGATCACCGTGGCCCCCATGTCCACGTCCATGACCGAGATGGCCCGCTTGGTGTACGGGTAGCCCACCAGCCGGTTGCCCGCCGTCGGCGTGGACAGCACCTCGGCCGTCACGGCGGTGGGGAACCAGGCGTGGGGGTTGCCCGCCGCCACCACGCTGAACGGCGCCAGCAGCTCGCCGACCGCCGCCGCGTACGCGGCCGGGGCGACGCCCTGCCGGGCCCGCCGGGCGATGTCGAAGACCGGGAACGTCAGCCACGCCTGGAACACGTCGTGGGCCACCTCGGCCGGGTGGAACGGGGCCTCGAACGGGAACGGCGGCGGCGCCGGATGGCGGTGGCTCCAGGCCAGGCGTTCGCCCGCCTTGCGGGCCCGGCGCCGGGTGTCCAGCGCCTCGGCCCCGGAGATCACGGCCAGGTCGCACCGGCCGCCCAGGATGGCGGCGGCCGCCCCCTGGACCAGCGCCTCGGGCGTGGTGCCGCCGATGCCCGAGTACAGGCGGTGGCGGGGCGCGATGCCGAGGGCGTCGGCCAGCCGGTCGACCGGGGCGTCGTAGGGCCAGGCCATGCAGTAGACGACCTGGAGGCTGTCGGCCGCCGCCAGCACCCGGTCCCCGCGGCCGGGAAGGGCGTCGTCGGCGGCGGCCCGGGCCGTCTCGGCCCACAGCGCCAGCGGCTCCGGGCACGGCCCCTCGCCCGGGCGCACCGTCCGCTGGGCCACCCCGATCAGGCACGGCGTGCGGGGATCGATCACCGGCCCCGCCACACGGGGTCGCGCTTCTCGGCGAAGGCCCGCGGCCCCTCCCGGGCGTCGTCGCTGGAGAACACCCGGCCGGCCAGCTCGTCCTCGATCTCGTACGCCGTCCGCTGGTCGACGGCCAGGCCCCGCAGCACGCTCTCCTTGGTGGCCTGCACGGCCAGCGGGGCGTTGACCGTGATCCGCCGGGCCCAGTCGAGCGCCCGGTCGGCCAGCTCGGCCTCCGGCACGATCTCGTTGAGCAGGCCCAGCTCCCGGGCCCGGGCGGCGGGGAACGCCTCGGCCGTGAGCAGGAACTCCATGGCCGCCGGGTAGGCCAGCTGGCGGGGCAGGCGCACCGTGGTGCCGCCCCCGGCGAACAGCCCGCGGCGGGGCTCCATCACCCCGAAGGTGGCCCGGGCGGTGGCGATGCGGATGTCGGTGCCGCCCAGCATCTCCATGCCCCCGGCCACGCACGGGCCGTCGACGGCGGCGATGATCGGCTTGTAGATCCGCAGGCTGCGCAGCACGGCATCGGTGCCGTCCCGCAGCCGGCACCCGTCGATCTCGTCGACGTCGCCCGCCTGGATCTGCTGCTGGAGCGCGGTGATCTGGGGGATGTAGGTCTTGAGGTCGGCCCCGGTCATGAACTGGCCGGGCACCCCGGTCACGATGGCCACCCAGTCCTCGGGGTCGTCTCGAAACCGGCGCCAGGCCCGGGCCAGGTCGCGGAAGTGGTGGAGGTCGAGGGCGTTGCGGGCCTCGGGGCGGTCGATGGTGATCCGGGCGACGTGACCGCCGATCTGCTCGTAGTGGATCGTCATGACGACCGGGAGGCTAGATGACTAGTTCCAAGGCCTTGTGGTCAGTGGTCGTAGGCGGTGAGGGATCGCAGGGTGGGTTGGCCGTGGCGTTCGTTGTGCCAGATGACGGCGGTGAGGGCGAGGAGGCGTTGTAGCACGCGAGCGGCGACGCCGGAGAGGCTGCGGGCGGCGTGGCGTTCGAGATCAAGTCCGGCTTTGAGGGTCTGGTTGATCGATTCGATGATCTGGCGGAATGGTCGCAGGAAGCGGTGCCCGGGCCGGGGGTTTTCGGTCTTGAACGATGGCCTGATCATGGTGACGCCGTGGTCGGCGAGGAGGGTCTCGAGTTCGGTGGAGCGGTAGCCCTTGTCGGCCATGATTGTCTGGCCGGGCCGGTTGGCGAGCAGGCCGGGGTCGGTTTCGAGCAGGTCGCGGGCCACGATCCGTTCGTCGTGTTTCGGGTTGGTCAACGCGTAGGCGATGGGCAGGCCGTCGGGGGTGGCGATGAGGTGGAGGCGCAGTCCCCAGAAGAAGCGGGAGTGACTGGCGCAGTAGCCGTAGCCGGCGGTGCCGGCCAGGTTGGAGCGTTTGGCTGTTTGCCGGGAGCGGCCGCACTCGACCGGTGTGGAGTCGATCAGCCAGAGGTCGTCGTGCCAGCCCTGGCAGCGCTCGGCGAGGAGCCGGCAGAGTCCTTGGAGCAGGGCGACCGAGCGCCGGAGGCGCTTGTTGTAGGCCGGCCGATGCGGGAGGTACGGGAACAGGTGGCGCAGGTGGGCGTGGGCGTAGCGGATGAAGCGGGACTCGTTGTGGTAGCCGAGCAGCGCTTGGAGCACGGCCAGGGTCACCAGTTCGGCGTCGGAGAGCTGTGGGGCGATCCCGACCGCGGGCCGGTCCGGGGCCAGGTGCGGGTTGTCGATCAACAGGTCATCGATGACCACGTAGAGTTCGGTCGCGAGAGCGTCCAGGGCAGCGTTCATGCCGGGTCCTTCGGGATCAGGGTGTGTGGAACACCGCTGATCTTGGACGCTCTCGCGCGCTACGTAGTGGATTCCCGCGCGGTTCGTGACCCCTTGGAACTAATCCTCTAGATGCGGCAGGCGCCGGGCTCGGCCGGCAGGCCGAACAGCTCGAACAGGGTGGGGTCGAGGAACGCGTGGATCGCGGTGATGCGGCCGCCGGCCACGTCGAGCACGTGGATCGCGAAGGGCTCGGGGGTCTCTCCGGGCGCGCCCGGCTTGTAGACGGCCGCGGCCGGCGACAGGTTGGCGCCGATCGGGACGAACCGGTCGTTACGGCACTCGTCGGCGGCGAGCAGCCAGCGCCGGATGTCGTCGCGCCCGCGGAGCCACAGCTCGAAGGGTGGCATGTCGAGGGTGGCGTCGTCGCGCAACAGCGCGACCAGCGCCTCGACGTCGAAGCGTTCGAAGGCGTCGACGTAGCGGGCCAGCACGTCGCGGTCGGTGTCGGACGGCTCGGCGGGTGCGCCGTCGCGGTCGGCGGCCGCGAGGGCGGCCCGGGCCCGGCGGAGCGTGCTGTTGACCGCGTCGGCGCTGGTCTCGAGGAGCGCCGCGACCTCGGCCGCTCGCCAACGCAGGACGTCGCGGAGGATGAGCACCGCCCGTTGGCGGGGAACGAGGTGCTGCAGGGCGGCGATGAACGCGAGCCGTACCGACTCGCGCGACACGGTGAGCTCGGCCGGATCGCGGTCCGCGGGCATGAGCAGGCCATCCGGTATCGGTTGGACCCACGCCGTCCCCGGGCGTGGGCTGGCGAGCCGGAGCTCGCCGCTCGCGGCGGGTGCCACGTCCACCGGCAGCGCCCGTCGGGTGCGGCCCTTGAGCGCGTCGAGGCAGACGTTGGTGGCGATGCGGTACAGCCACGGTCGCAACCCGCTGCGGTCCTCGAACGTGGCCAGCCCACGCCACGCCCGCACCATCGTGTCCTGGACGGCATCCTCGGCGTCGTGCGCGGACCCCAGCATCCGGTAGCAGTAGCCGGTCAGCTCATGGCGGTACCGCTCGAGCTGGTCGGGGTCGACGGCGTCGGCCGCGGAGACGGCGCTCACGGTTCGAGCGTAAGCCCGCCGGCGCTCATGGGACCACGGAAAGGCCGGCCGCGGTCAGGAGGTACGGCCCGGAGAGGTGGTCGGTCGAGGTCGCCAGGTCGGCGATGCCCTTGCCGACCTGCTCGGGGGTGAGGGCCGGCCCGGACCGCTCGAGGAACTCGTCGACGTCGATGCCGTCACGCCTGGCGTAGGCGGCCACCGCCACCGCACCCAGGTCGGTGGCCGGCGTCAGCTTCGGGAGGACCGAGAGGAACCGGATGCCGAGCCCGGCGCGCGAGGACTCGTCCGCGGCGTAGTCGGTGATGAAGCGGATCGTCGCCTTGGCCCCGGCGTAGCCGCCGCTGAGCGGCGAGCCGCGGAGCGCGGCGCCGCTGGACATCGTGATCACGGTGCTCCCGGAGGCGAGAGGCAGGAGCAACGCCTCGCGGAGCCAGTGGAACACGTGCTGCACGTCGACGTCCCAGTTGCGGCTGAACGTCTGCCACGTGTGCTGGTGGATCGGGCGGCTCAGCGGCGCGGCGCCGGCGTTGAGGACGAGCGTCGTCGGCCGGTAGCGCTCGATGAGTTGCCCGGCCACGACCGGGTCGGTGACGTCGGCCGCCACGGTCGCGAGCGAGCCGCCGAGCTCACGCCGCAGCGTGCTCAACAGGTCGGCATCGCGGGCGACGGCGACGACATCGGCGCCGGCGTCATGGAGTGCGACCGCGGTGGCGCGACCGAAGCCGCGGCTCGCTCCGGTGACCAACGCGGTGGTGCCTGTGATGTCCGACGATGCCATGTCCGTGGCCTCCTTCTAGTTCGCGGGGTGTCGCCCCTCACGTCTAGAACCGACCGACGACGTGAAAGTCGTCGCGGCCGCCGCCGACGATGGGTGCCGAGGCCGTCGCGCAGCGCGCGGACCGAGAGCTGCTGCTGGCGACCGGTGAAACCGTGCGCTCCGCAGGTTGAGCGCCGCCGTCGGCGTGGCGATGATGGTGCGAGACCTGCCCGCCGGCGAGGAGGGATGCCATGAAGGCCAAGGTCGGAGACACGATCGTCGTCAAGGGCCATCACCTCGGCCAGCCCGACCGCAACGCGGTCGTGCTCCAGGTGAACGGCACCGAGGGCGACCCCCCGTACGTGGTCCGGTGGTCGGAGGACGGCCACGAGGGCCTGTTCTTCCCGGGCACCGACGCCTTCGTCGTCCGCTAGGGGCACACGAGCGCGCGTCGGCGCTCGAGGCCCGGCTGGACCGCGAGGCCTCGCGCGCGGCCACACTGGCGCCCCTGTGACCGATGATCCGGACGTGCGGGCCCGCTACGACGTGGTCGTGGTCGGCGGGGGCCACAACGCCCTCGTCGCCGCGGCGTACCTGGGGCGGGTGGGGCTGTCGGTGTGCGTGCTCGAACGCGCCGACCACCTGGGCGGCGCCGCGGTCAGCGGCCGCGTGTTCCCGGGCGTCGACGCCCGGCTCTCGCGCTACTCCTACCTGGTCAGCCTGCTGCCGGATCGCCTGCTCGCCGACCTCGGCCTGGCCGTGCCGTTGGCGTCCCGTCCGGTGGCGTCGTTCACGCCGGTGCGCCGGGGCACCAGCGACCTCGGGCTGCTGGTCGAGCGGGAGCCGGGGCCGGCGACCGCCGAGTCGTTCCGGGCGCTGACCGGCGCCGACGAGGAGTACGCCGCGTGGCAGGCGTTCTACGCCGACGCCGGGCGCCTGGCCCGGGTGGTGGCCCCGACGTTGCTCGAGCCCCTGCGGACCGCGGACGAGATGCGTGGTCGGATCGGTGGCGCCCTGTGGGACCGGTTCGTCGCCCGCCCGATCGGCGAGACCATCGAAGGCAGCTTTCGCGACGACACCGTCCGCGGGGTGGTGCTCACCGATGCCCTCATCGGGACCTTCGCCTCCGCCCACGACGCGGGCCGCCTCCAGAACCGCTGCTTCCTCTACCACGTGGTCGGGAACGGGAGCGGCGAGTGGCGGGTGCCCGTGGGCGGCATGGGCGCGGTGACCGCCGCGCTGGAACGGGCGGCCCGGGAGGCGGGCGCCCACCTGGTCACCGGGGCCGAGGTCGTGGGCGTGGCGGCCGACGGCCAGGAGGCGGAGGTCGGCTACCGGCGCCGCGGCGCCGAGGGGGTCGTGGCCGCCGCCCACGTCCTCGCCGGGGTGGCGCCCGCGGTGCTCGACCGGCTCCGGGGCCGGGAGGTGGCGCAGGCGCCCGAGGGCGCGCAGACGAAGATCAACATGGTGCTCGACCGGTTGCCCCGGCTCCGCAGCGGCCACGACCCGGCGGTGGCGTTCGCCGGCACGCTCCATGTCGACGAGGGGTACGCGGCACTCGAGGCGGGCTACGCCGCGGCGGCGTCGGGTACCCTGCCCGACCCGCTGCCCGGCGAGGTGTACTGCCACACGCTCACCGACCCCTCCATCCTCTCGCCTGCGCTGGCCGCCCGGGGCGTGCACACGTTGACCCTGTTCGGCCTCCACACGCCGGCACGGCTGTTCGCCGGGGACGGTGCCGGCGGCGCGGTCCGCGACGAGGCCGTCCGCCGCCACCTCGCCGGTCTCGACGCCTACCTGGACGAGCCGATCGCCGACTGCCTCGCCCGCGACGCGCAGGGGCGTCCGTGCGTCGAGGCGGTCAGCCCGTGCGACCTCGAGTCGAGCCTGGGCCTCCCCGGGGGCCACATCTTCCACGCCGACCTCTCCTGGCCCTGGGCCGGCGACGGCGGCCCGGGCGCGGAGGCCGGCGCCTGGGGCGTCGAGACCGACATCCCGAACCTGTTCGTGTGCGGGGCCGGCGCCCGCCGGGGCGGGGGCGTGAGCGGCATCGGCGGCCACAACGCCGCGATGGCGGTGCTCAGCCGGCGGGAACGGCGATAATCGTCCCGTGGCAGGCGAGCCGCGCATGGTGTTCCTCGGATTCGGCAAGTTCGCCCGCGCCGACAAGATCTACGCACTCGAGCCGCTCCGCGGGGACGAGCGAGGCGACGGCCGGCGGACGCGTGTGTGGATCGACGGGATCCCCGAGCCGATCGTGGCCTCGCGGACCGAGCGCACGATCCTGCACGACATGGGCCAGGACGCCGCGTCGCAGGCGCCGATCCTCGACGACGCGCTCGACCTGGCGGAACGCCTGGTCGCCGCGGCCGACGCCGGTCGGGTCGACCTCGGGGACCTCGGGCGGCGGGCCCGCCGGCTGCTGGGGGCGACGACGGGCGGAAGCACCACCGAGGACCCGGCGCCCCGGCGGCGGAGCTGATCGCCGGGAGGCGCGGCCGCGGCGGCGCGAGCAGCGATGTGATCCGGTCTATGCTCACGCTGTTTCAAGCCGTGCCTGTGCACCTGGGAGGCGCAACGTGTCTTTCCGCAAACTCGGGGCCGTGCTCCTCCTCAGCACGCTGGCCCTCGGACTCGCCGCCTGCGGCGACGACGACTCGTCCACCAGCAACGCGACCGAAACCACCGCGGGGGAGGCGGGTGGGTTCACGCCGGTCACGCCCGACACCCTCACGGTGGTCACCAGCCTGCCCGCGCCTGGTTTCTGGAACGGCGACGACCCGTCCGCCATCACCGGTGGCTACGAGTACGAGAT
>DASXRH010000376.1:0-2638 GCA_036506715.1 Acidimicrobiales bacterium | reverse complement strand
CCCACCACCGCCTCGCCCTCCTCGCCCGGCGGCGGGACGAAGGCCTCCACCACCAGCCGGCCGCCGGGGGCGAGCACGGCCGCCACCCGCGCCAGGCACCGGGCCTGCGCCTCCCGGTCGGTCAGGTTGAACAGCGTGTTGAAGGCGCACAGCACGACCGCGAACCGCTCGGGGGCGCCCGGCCCCAGGGCGATGGCCGCCATGTCGCCCTCCACGGCGTGGACCCGGTCGCCGCCCGGCTTGGCCCGCAGCCGGTCGAGCATGGCGCCCGAGGCGTCGAGGGCCCACACGTCGAGGCCCCGCCCCGCCAGCGGCACCGCCAGCCGCCCGCTGCCCGCCCCCAGCTCGAGGACGGCACCGCCCGGGCCGGCCAGCGCCTCCACCCGGGCCACGGTGGCGTCGACGTCGGTCACCCCCGTGTACCACTCGTCGTAGACGTCGGCGAAGCGATCGCCGTAGGTGCTCGGCCGGTAGCCCTCCACCATGCCCTCCGCGTCACGTGTGTGGTCCATCATCGGCGATGATGGACGCCGTGGACGACCAGACAGGCAGGGGCGGCGGCTGGGCCGTGCCCGGCTCGGCGGGTGCCGACGGCGGTGGGCCCACCGATCTGCTCGCGCCGCTCCCCGGACCCGTCGACGCCGCGCCGGGGCCGGCGCGGCCCGTGGCCGCCGGCCGCACGGTGCCCCGGGTGGAGCTGCGGCCCATGACGCTGGCCGACATCCTCGACGGCGGCTTCGGGGTGCTGAAGGCGCGGCCCCGGCGCATCCTCGGGGTGACGGCGGCGTTCGTGATCCCGGCCCAGCTGCTGGTCGGCTGGTCCCGGCAGGGGTTCGGGGGCGCCAGCCTCGGCGACATCCTGATCTCCGACCCGCTGGCCACCGACGACGCCACCATCGGCGGCGGGCAGATCCTGGCCTCGATCGGCGGCGCGCTGCTGAACATGCTGGCCCTCGTGTTGGTGGCGGCGGCCATCGCCCACCTGGTGTCGCAGTGGACCATGGGCCGCGACGCCCCCGCCGGCGAGATGGTGCGGTCGGTGGGCGGCCGGTTCTGGGCGCTGCTCGGCTCGTTCCTGGTGGTGAAGCTGGCCGAGTTCGGCAGCGTCTTCGCCTGCTACATCGGGCTCCTGTTCGTGATGCCGCTGTTCGTGGTGGTGGCCCCGGCCATCGCCGTCGAGCGCATCGGCGGGGTCGAGGGCCTCGGCCGATCGGTGCGCCTGGCGCGGTCGCGCTACTGGGCGGTCATGGGCATCGCGGTGGTCATGGGCCTGGTGGCGACGCTGCTGGCGACGGCGCTGTCCGCCCTGCCCCAGCTGCTGGCGGCGTGGATCGGGTTCGAGCACGGGTGGCCGCTGCTGGTCCTCGGCGGCATCATCGCCCAGGTGGTGATGATCCCGTTCGTGGCCGCCGCCACCGTGCTCCTCTACTTCGACCTGCGGGTCCGCAGCGAGGGGCTCGACATCGAGATGACCGCCATGGACGTGCTCGACCGGCGCGCCCGGGTCGCCTGAGGTGCTCGCCTCGGCGCTCGGCTGGCTCGCCGACCTGCCGGATCCCACCCACGATCCCGAGCAGGTGCGGCGGACGGCCGACCGGATCCTGGCCCGGCGCCAGTACCAGTGGAGCGACCAGGAGACCGCGCTCGACCGCGTCGGCCGGTGGCTGGCCGACGTGCTGTCGCACGTCACGGCGCCGATCGGGCTGGGCAACGTGCCCGTGGCCGCGGGCTGGGTGGTGCTCGCCCTGGTGGTGGGGCTGGTCGCCTTCCTGGTCTACCGGTCGCGGGGCAGCCTGCGGGGTGGCGGGCCGCCCGCCGCCGGGCCCCGGGGCCGGGTGGTGGTGGCGGCCGAGGACGACGACGTCGACTGGGCGGCCGAGCTGGCCCGGGCCGAGGCCGACGGTCGCTGGCGCGACGCCCTGCGGGCCCGCTACCGGGTGGTGGTGGGCGAGCTGGCCGCGGCGGGGGCGCTGCCCGACCTGGTGGGGCGGACGGCCGGCGAGCTGGCCGCCGACGTCCGGGCCAACGCCCCGGCCGTGGCGCCCGCCTTCACCGCCCTCACCGACCTGTTCGAGGCGGTCTGGTACGGCGACGCGCCGGCCGGACCCGGCGAGCGCGACCGCGGCGCCCGGCTGGCCGCCGACGTCCACGCCCGGCTGCGCGCCGCGCCGGTGGGCGCGTGAGCACCGCCGCCGGGGCGGGCACGGCCCGCACCTGGATGGTCGGGGCCGCGGTGGTGGGGGCCACGCTGCTGGCCGTGGTGGCCATCGGGGGCGGGGGCGGTGACGGCGCGCCGCTGTCGCCCCGGTCCGACCGGCGGGGCGGCACCAGCGCCCTGGTGACGCTCGCCCGCGAGCTCGGTGCCGATGTGAGCGTCCGCGACTCGTTGCCCGCCCTACCGGCGGGCGGCGGGCCCGACGTGCTGCTGCTGTTCGACGACCAGCTCACCGACGACCAGCACGGCGCGGTGCGCGACTGGGTCAGCGGCGGCGGCGTGCTGGTCGTGACCGACGAGCTCTCGCCGTTCGCGCCCACCCCGGCCGGCTCGTTCGCCGAGGACGACGCCCTGGGCGGGCGCTGCGACATCGGCGCGTTGTCCGGCATCGACGTCGGCGGCGTCCGGCCCCGGCGGGGCGGT
>DASXRH010000375.1:0-21587 GCA_036506715.1 Acidimicrobiales bacterium | reverse complement strand
TGGGCCTGCGAGTCGCCCCCCACCCACACCCGCAGCGGGTCGGCGGCCGTGGGCGCGCGCAGGTTGAGGTCGGTGGTCGGCGGGCCGGCCGGCGCCGTGGTGGTGGCGCCGGCCTCCTCGCCCGAGGTGGGCGGGGTCGCTTTCCCGACCTCGGGGACGATGGAGCCGCCGCGGTGGTCGTCGTCGTCGCCCGCCGCCCAGTCGGCCAGCTGGCGGATCCGGTAGAGCTGGAGCACGTGGCTCACGTCCTGGACCGGGTGCCACACCGCGAGGGCCCTGTCGCGGCCGGGGCCGAGGGGCTGGCGCTCGGCCCGGTCGACCAGCACGTCGGCGTTGACGAGCATCGCCAGCACCAGCGCCGCCACCATCACCACCAGCACCCGGCCCGCGGGCTGGACGCCGGCCACCAGGTCGGCGCCGGGGTCGGGGGCCGCCACCTCGAGGTCGGACTCGGTGTCGGGTTCGGGGGCCGGCCCCGCCGGCGGGGGGCGCCGGCGCCGGGCCCGCCGGGGGGCGACCCCCCGCTCGACGAGCAGGCCGGCGCTGCCCCCGAGCTCGTCGGGCCCGGTGGGGTCCGCCTCGTGACCGCCGGCGCCGCCCGGGGCGAGGTCCGGCGGGTGCTCGTGGTGGCGGTCGGGCCGGCGGCGGCGGGGCACGCGGGCCCCGAGCGTCCCCAGCTCGTCGGGCACGGTGGGGTCGTCACCGGGCCAGCCGGGCGGGGTCCGGGGGGTGCGGGGGCCGGTGCCGGTCGGGGTCGCCATCAGAACCGGAAGTAGATGAACGGGGCCACACCGTCGGGGCCGAGGACGGAGATGAGCGTGAGGCCGGCGGCGAGGATCGCCACCTGCGCGGCCGGATCGAGGGTCGAGAACCGGAGCCGCAGGGCCCGGGTGCGGTGGCCGGGCACCAGTTGGCTGACGACGGCGGCCACAACGACCACCACCACCAGCCCGGTCACCAGCGTGGCGGTGCCGGGGGCCGCGCCGAGGATGCGGCCGAGGATCCCGAACGCGGCCGCCACCGAGTCGGCCCGGAAGAACACCCAGGCCAGGCAGACCAGGTTGAAGGTCAGCAGCCAGCGCAGCGTGACGGTGACCGCCCGGGGCAGGCCCGGCCGGTCGGGGCGGGCGTCCCACCATGCCGACGCCGCCCGCTCGCCCACGAGGTAGGTGCCGTGCAGCCCGCCCCACACGACGAACCGCCAGTCGGCCCCGTGCCAGAGGCCGCCGAGGAGCATGGTCGCCATCAGGTTGCGGTAGGTGGCGGCCCCGCCGTCGCGGCTGCCGCCGAGGGGGATGTACACGTAGTCGCGCAGCCAGCGGGACAGGGTCATGTGCCAGCGGTGCCAGAAGTCCCGTACCGACAGGGCCCGGTAGGGGGCGTCGAAGTTCTGGGGCAACCGGAACCCGAGCAGCAGCGCGCAGCCGATGGCGATGTCGGTGTAGCCCGAGAAGTCGGCGTAGATCTGCACGGCGTAGGCGTAGGTGGCGGCCAGCAGGGTGCCGCCGCTGCGCCCGCCGGGCGCCCCGAAGGCGGGGTCGACGATCTGGGTCGCCAGGTAGCTGGAGATCACCACCTTCTTGAACAGGCCGACGGCGATGAGCGTGACCGCCTCGGTGAAGGCCACCCGCCGGGGGTCGGGACGCTCGTGGAACTGGGGGACCAGCTCGTCCACCCGCACGATGGGCCCGGCCACGAGGTGGGGGAAGAAGCTCATGTACAGCAGCAGGTCACCGAAGCCGATGGGCTCGATGTCGCCCCGCCCCACGTCGACCACGTAGCTGATGGCGTGGAAGGTGAAGAACGAGATGCCGACGGGCAGCAGGATGTCGAGCACGGGCGGGGTGGGGTGGAGGCCGACCGAGGCCAGGGCGTCCGCCGCCGAGGTCACGAAGAAGCCGTGGTACTTGAACACCGCCAGCACCACCAGGTTGGCGGCCACGGCGACGCGCACCAGCCGCCGGCTGTCGACGGTGGGCAGTCCGTCGGGCATGGCCCGGCGGGCCGCGAAGGCCAGCGCCCAGTTCACGGTGGCCGACGTCACCAGGATCACCGCGAAGCGGGCGTCGATCCAGCCGTAGAAGTAGAGGCTGAAGGCCACCATCGTCGCCCGCCACACGAGGAAGTGCGGGCGCAGCAGCCAGTTCACCGTGAAGGCGGCGACGAAGAAGACCGCGAAGGCGACGGTGGGGAACAGCATGCACGTCCCCGGGCAGACTGGGTGCGAGAAGGTCGAGGCGATCGTACCGAGGCCCGTCACGGCCCCCGGGGATGGTCGGCGGCGCCCCCCGGCGACCCGGGAGGGTCGTCGCCGGCGACCCGGGAGCGTCGTCGCCGGCGACCGTCCGGGTCGCCCGGGAGCGTGGTCGCCGGCGACCGTCCGGGTCGCCCGGGGTCAGCCGATCGCCGCCTCGATCCGCTCGACCACGCCGTCGTCCAGGCGGTCGAGCACGTCCAGCGCCGCCAGGTTCTGGTGCACCTGCTCGACCCGGCTGGCCCCCGTGATCACGGTCGACACGTGGGGGTTGCGGGCACACCAGGCGATGGCCAGCTGGCCCACCGTGCAGCCGAGGTCGGCGGCCACGTCGGTCAGCCGGGCCACCGCCGCGTTGTGCTCGGGGTCGGTGACCATGGCCCGCAGCCACTCGTAGCCGGGCAGCGTGGCCCGGCTGCCCTCGGGCACGCCGTCGACGTACTTCCCGGTGAGCAGGCCCGACGCCAACGGGCTCCAGGTGGTGAGGCCGAGGCCGATGTCCTCGTAGAGCCGGGCGTACTCGATCTCGACCTTGTGCCGGTCGAACAGGTTGTACTGGGGCTGCTCGACCACGGGCTTGTGCAGGTGGTGGCGGTCGGCGATCTCCCACGCGGCCCGGATGTCGGCCGCCGACCACTCGGAGGTGCCCCAGTACAGCGCCCGGCCCGAGGACACGATGTCGGACATCGCCCACACCGTCTCCTCGATGGGGGTCTCGGGGTCGGGCCGGTGGCAGTAGATCAGGTCGAGGTGGTCGAGCCCGAAGCGTTCGAGCGACGGGTCGATGGCGCCCATCAGGTACTTGCGGTTGAGCGTGAGGTGGTCGTTCACCGCGTCGGAAAGACCCCAGTAGTACTTGGACGAGACGACGTACGACCCGCGGGGCCAGCCCAGCTCGGCGATGGCCGCCCCCATGATCCGCTCGGACTCGCCGCCCGAGTAGGCCTCGGCGTTGTCGAAGAAGTTGACGCCGGCGTCGTAGGCGGCCGCCAGGCAGTCGCGGGCCCGGCCGGTGTCGAGCTGGGGGCCGAAGCTGACCCAGGACCCGAAGGACAGCACGCTGACCTTGAGTCCGGACCGTCCGAGGCGGCGGTAGGTCATGTCCATGGCGGTCTCCTGGAGGCGCGAAAGTGGGCGGGCGACCCGGGGGCGAATCTACCGGCGCGACGGTTCGCGGGCCCCCGTGGCGCTCTGCCAGACTGGCGCCCATGCGCGCGGTGGTCATCTACGAGAGCCTCACCGGCAACACGGCGACGGCCGCCCGCCTCATCGCCGACGAAGTGGCGTCCCGGGGGGTCGAGGTGGCCGTCTACCGCATCACCGACATCGGCCTGAAGGACCTGGCCGAAGCCGACCTCGTGTTCGTGGGCACCTGGGTCGACGGCCTGATCCTGTTCGGGCACCGGCCCGGCCGGGCCGGCCGCATCCGGGCCATGCCGGTCATCGACGGCAAGCCGGTGGCCGCGTTCATGACCTACGCCGTCCACGCCGGCAAGGCGCTCGACCGTTTCGCCAAGGTGCTCACCGAGCGGGGCGCCGACGTCGTGGCCGGGGCCCTGCTGCGCCGCGACCACCTCGACCGGGGCATCGCCGGGCTGGTCGACGAGGCGCTGGCGACAGTCGCCGCCTGACCCGTGCGCTCGTCAACCCGCCGCACCGTCCTGTGGGCCCTCGCCCTGGTGACCGCCCTGGCGCTGGTGGCGTTCGCCTACCTGCGCGACGACAGCCCGGCCGATGACGTCGTGTCGTCGCCCACCGGCCCGACCGTGCCCGACGACCCGGGCACCGGCTGCGGCAAGGCGGCGGTCACCGACCCGGCCGACCTGCGCATCGGCCGACCCGTGGCCCGGTGCGCGGCCGACAGCCCCGCCGCCCGGCCGCTGAGCCCGCCGGCCGCGCTGCGGGTGGCCGTGTCCGAGCCGTCCGAGGGCTCGGCGCCGCTGCGGGTGGCCGAGGCCACTGGCGCCTTCGCCGCCGAGGGTCTGACCGTCGACATCGTGGACATGTCCCAGCGCGATGCCTACGACGCCATGGCCAGGGGCGAGGTCGACGTGGTGGTGGGCGGGGTCGACGGCCCCTTCCTCGACGCCGTGCGCCGCGGCAGCGGCGCCCGCCTGGTGCTGGGCGGCGCGCTGGCCCGGGCCCCCGAGGACACTTCCGTGGCCCAGGGCGGGCTGTGGGTCCGGCGCGACGCCCTGCCCGACATGGACGACTGGAGCACCCTGCGGGGCCAGGCCGTGGCGGTCAACGGCGGGCTGGGGTCGTCGGCGCTGTACCCGATCCGCACCGTCCTCGGCGAGGAGGAGCTGTCGCCGGCATCCGTCGACGTCGTGCCCGCCAGCCCGGCCGACGCCGCCGAGCAGCTGGCCAACGGCGACGTCAACCTGGCGTGGCTGCCCGAGCCCGAGGCGGCCACCGCCGCCGGCCACGACAACCTGATGCTGGTGGCTACTCTGCCGGCCGGCGAGTCGATCGAGGGCACCGTGTTCGCCCCCCGGCTGCTGGCCGCCGACCGGGCCGTGGGCCTGGCCTACGTGCGGGCCATCGTCCGCACCATCAACACCCACCTTGCCGACGGCTACGACGACGAGGCGCTCGACGCCATGAGCGCCGACCTCGATGTGCCTGCCGCGCGGCTGGCCGACGACTCGCCCCCGGTCTTCGACTGGGAGCTGCGGGCCGGCACCACCGACCGCATCCAGGGCGCGCTGGTCGACGTGGGCGGCATCGGCTACGAGCAGCCGCTGCCCGAGACGGCGCTGGTCGACCGGTCGCTCTACGGCGACGTCGTCGCCGCCGGCTGAGCTCCCGACCACGACCACGGGTAGTCCCCGTCGTCGCAGGCCCGGGCCGCCGCGCCGAGCAGCAGCGGGCGGAAGGTGTCGAGCATGACCGCCAGCTCGTCGGTGGTGTCGCGCCCGATCGAGGCCTCGACGCTGCCCGGCTGGGGGCCGTGCACGAACCCGGCGGGGTGCAGGGTGATCGACCCGGCGGCGATGCCCGCCCCCTTGCGGCTGGTGAAGTCGCCGTCGCAGTAGTACAGGACCTCGTCGCAGTCGACGTTGGCATGGTTGTAGGGCGACGGCACCGAGAGCGGGTGGTAGTCGAGCTTGCGGGGCACGAAACTGCACACCACGAAGTGGGGCCCGGCGAAGGTCTGGTGCACCGGCGGCGGCTGGTGGATCCGCCCGGTCACCGGCTCGAAGTCGTGGATCGACAGCCGGTACGGGTAGAGGCACCCGTCCCAGCCGACGACGTCGAAGGGGTGGTGGGCGTAGCGGTAGCGGGTCAGCCCGGACCGCTGGCGCACCAGCACCTCGGCGCCCTCGGCGCCATCGACGGCGTCGCCGGCCATGAGGGGCTCGCCGGGCCCGTGCAGGTCGCGCTCGCAGTACGGGCTGTGCTCGAGGAACTGCCCGGTGGCCGACAGGTAGCGCGCGGGCGGGCCCACGTGGCCCCGGGCCTCGATGACCAGGGCGTGGACCGGCTCGCCCGCCGCCGGGACCCACCGGTGGGTGGTGCCGGCGGGCACGACGACGTAGTCGCCGGCCCGGGCCTCGACGACCCCGAACGACGACTCGAGCCGGGCCGCCCCGGTGCGCAGGTAGACCAGCTCGTCGCCGGTGGCGTTGCGGTACAGCCCGCTGGGTTCGGTGGGCCGGGCCACGGCCACCCGCACGTCGTCGTTGGCCAGCACGGTGCGGCGACCGCCGACGAGGTCGCCGCCGGCCGGCAGGTCGCCGGTGCGGAGGTGGTGGGGGAGCAGGGGGTCGTTGGGGGCCAGCCCCTCGTCGGGGCCGTCGACCACCTCGGCCGCCACCAGGGCGGTAGGCGGGTGCCGGTGGTAGAGCAGCGACGACGACGACGAGAAGCCCTCGGATCCCATCAGCTCCTCGGCGTAGAGGCCGCCGTCGGGTGCGCGGAACTGGGTGTGGCGCTTGGGCGGGACCTCACCGACGCGCCGGTAGTACGGCATCGTGACCTCCTGCGGTCGCGGGGGCGGACGTGGGGGACGCAGGGCGGGCCAGTCCCCGGCCGATGCGGGCGGCGGCCTCCCGCACGGCGGCGGCGACGGGGTCGGCCGGCGGGAACCGGTGCTCGGGGGCGACCAGGCCGACGCTGGCCACGGTGCGGCCGCAGCCGTCGAGCACGGGGGCGGCCACCCCCCGCACCCCCGGTTCGAGCTCGCCGGTGGAGAACACGACGCCGGCCCCGATCCCGGGGTCGGCGACCAGGGCCCGGCCGCTGGCGGCCACGCTGACCGGGTGGCGGGTACCGGTCGGGTAGTGGATCTGCACGACCCCGCTGCCCGCGACGACCTGGTCGACGGCCACGGCCTCGTCGCCCTCGCGCACGGTCAGCACCGCGGTCTCGCCGAACCGCGCGGCCAGAGCCTCCAGCTCGGGCCGGGCCACCCCGCGGAGGCGGGGCTCGATGCCGGCGGCCAGGGCCAGCAAGCCGAGGCCCGGCTCCCAGCCGCGGGCCGTGCGGCGGGCGAGGCGGTGCGACTCGAGGGTGGTGAGCATGCGGGCCACCGCGGTGCGGGACACGCCGAGGCGGCGGGCCAACGAGGCCGCGCTGGGCGTGGTGGGGCCGGCGTCGCCCTCGGCCAGCAGGGTGAGCACCGTCAGAGCGGCGTCGACGGTCTTGGACTGTTCGGCCACCTGCGGCTCCGACCAGCTCCGGAGGCGGGGACGTCCCCGCCGTCGATGTCCCCTCGGTACGATCTGTTCCAGTTCTGTGACACAAGGCACAGCAACCTGTGTTCACCGATAGCCGGACACTAACCTCCGCTCTCCGGAGGTGCAACGGTTGCCAAACCCCCTGCGCCCGGTGTCCGAGCGCCTCTTCCACGACGAGGCGCTGTCCGCACCAGATCGGCGGCCCATGGCGGAGACGCTGGGCGATCACGCGCGCCGCCTCGCCGGCCCCCACGGCCGGCTGGTCGGGCCGTTCGTGTGCCCGGCCTCGCGTCTGGCCGAGCTCGACGCCTGCGTGGCCTCCGGGCTGCCCCGCCCGCCCGCCGTCGCCGTCGTCGGCCACGACGCCCCGCGAGTGTGGCGGGGCGTGTACGCCACCCCGGGCCTGGTCCATGTGGAGGCGCCGCTGGCCGCCGCCGTGCCGCCCGCGCCCGGCCGGGTGGTGCGCTACGCCGAGATCGGCCCCCACGCCGCCCTCGACCCTGCGCTCGACGCCGTCGCCGCCGCCGGCGCCCGGGTCAAGGTCCGGGCCAGCGGCCCCGCCACCGACGGGCCGCCCCGGCTCGACTGGCTGGCGGCCGTGCTGGGCGGGTGCCGGGCCCGGCACCTGGCGGTCAAGGTGGCCGGCGGTCCCGCGCACGCCTACACCGGCGAGGCCCCGCCCGCCCCCGGCGGCCGCGCCGGTGGGGCCCAGCCGGGCATCGTCAACCTGCTGGCGGCGGCGGGCGCGGCCCGCGACCGGGCTCCGGCGGCGACCGTGGCCGGCCTGCTGCGGGCCGGTCCGGCCGAGGCCGGCACCCTCCACGCCCGGGTGGGCGGGGCCCGCGAGGTGCTGGCGGCCATCGGCACGACGGCCCCCGACGCCGCCCTCGCCACGCTGGGGGCCCACGACCTGCTGTGATTGCCGGCGGGGGGAGGAGGCCGTCGTGGCACTGACGTCATGGGTCGAGGGAGCCGACGGGTCGGGGTTCCCGGCCGAGCACCTCCCGTACGGGGTGGTGTCGGGCGGCGACGCCGGCGGGCCACCCCGGCCGGCGGTGCGCATCGGCGATCGGGCCCTCGACCTGGCCCGGCTGGTGGCTGACGACGTGGCCGGCCTGGCCGCGCTGGGTGAAGGGCTGCTCGACGGGCCCGGCCTCGGCCCGTTCCTGGCGGCCGGACCGCAGCGGTGGCGGGCGGTGCGCGAGCGCCTGACCGAGCTGGTGTGCGATCCGGTCCACCGGGCGGCAGCCGCCCCCGCCCTGGTCCCGCTGGCCGACCTGCGGGTCCAGCTGCCCGTGGCCGTGGCCGACTACGTCGACTTCTACAGCTCGATCGAGCACGCCACCAACCTCGGCCGGCTGTTCCGCCCCGACGCCGAGCCGCTGCTGCCCAACTGGCGCCACCTGCCCGTCGCCTACCACGGCCGGGCCGGCACCGTGGTCGTGTCCGGCACCCCGGTGCCCCGGCCCGCGGGCCAGCGGCTGGTCGACGGGGCCGTGGCCTTCGGCCCCAGCCTGCGGCTCGACATCGAGCTCGAGGTGGGCTTCGTCGTGGGCGCCCCGTCCGCGCCGGGCCGGCCCGTGCCGGTCGCCGAGGCGCCCGACCACGTGTTCGGCCTGGCGCTCGTCAACGACTGGTCGGCCCGCGACATCCAGGCCTGGGAGTACCAGCCGCTGGGGCCGTTCCTCGGCAAGTCGTTCGCCACCACGCTGGCCGGCTGGATCACCCCCCTCGACGCGGTGGCCGGCTGCCGGGTGCCGGGTCCCGCGCAGGACCCGCCCCCGCTGCCCTACCTGGCCCCGGCGGGCGACTGGGGCCTGGCCCTCGACCTCGAGGTGGCGCTGGCCCCGGCCGGGGGGACCGGCGAGGAGGTGATCAGCCGCACCTCGTTCGCCGGCGTCTACTGGCAGATGCCCCAGCAGGTCGCCCACATGACGGTCAACGGCGCCCACCTCCGCACCGGCGACCTGTTCGCCTCGGGCACGGTCTCGGGCGCCACCCCCGGCAGCCAGGGCAGCCTCATCGAGCTGACCCGCAACGGGGCCGAGCCGCTGGCCGTGGCGGGCACCGAGCGCCGGTTCCTCGAGGACGGCGACGAGGTGGTGCTCCGCGGCACCGCCCACCCGGCCGCCGGCGTCACCCTGACACTGGCCGAGGCCCGGGGCCGGGTGGTGCCGGGCGCGGGGTGAACGCCGGGCTGGCCTAGCGTGAGCGTCCGTGCCCCGGCCGCCCCTCACGCTGTCCGAGTCGGCCCCCGCCGCCGCCGTCGTGGAGGGCATGGCGGCGGTGCGCGACGAGCAGGGCCTGGCCGCCGAGATGCCGGCACCGGTGGTGGCGGCGGCCGCGGCCGCCGCAGCCGGCGGCGGGTGGCGCCACGACGGCCGGCCCGACCGCACCGGCGTCGAGCTGGTCACCATCGACCCGAAGGGCAGCCGCGACCTCGACCAGGCGTTCGGGGCCGCGCGGCGGGCCGGAGGCGGCGTCCGGGTCTGGTACGCCATCGCCGACGTCGCCGCCTTCGTGACCACCGGCGACCCGGTCGACGCCGAGGCCCACCGGCGGGGCGTGACCTTCTACGGCCCCGACCGCCGGCTGCCGCTGCACCCCGCGGAGCTCAGCGAGGGGGCGGCCAGCCTCCTGCCCGGCGGCGAGCGGCCGGCCGTGCTGTGGTGCATCGACCTCGACGCCGACGGCGCCCCGGTGGCCACCCGGGTCGAGCGGGCCGTCGTCCGCAGCCGGGCGCAGCTGACCTACGAGGAGGTCGACCGCACCCTCGGCGCCGGCACCGCCGACCCGGCGCTGGCGCTTCTGCGGGAGGTCGGCCGCCTGCGCCTGGCCGCCGAGGCCGCCCGGGGCGGGGTCAGCCTGCCGCTGCCCGACCAGGTGGTGGTGGTCGAGGGCGGCCGCTACCGGCTGGCCTACGACGCCCCCGCCGTGTCGGAGGCGTGGAACGCCCAGATCTCGCTGCTCACCGGCATGGAGGCGGCCCGGATCATGGTGGCCGGCGGCACCGGCCTCCTGCGCACGCTGCCGCCGGCCGACGACCGCACGCTGGCCCGGCTGCGCCGCTCGGCCCAGGCGCTCGGGGTGGCGTGGCCGGCCGACGGCGGCTACCCGGCCTTCGTCCGCAGCCTCGATCCCACCAGCGCGGCGGGCGCCGCCCTGCTGGTCCAGGCGGCGCACGTGCTGCGGGGCGCCGGCTACCTCGGCTTCCACGGCGGCCCGCCGCCGGCCGAGCACGCCCACGCCGCCGTCGCCGCCCCCTACGCCCACGTCACCGCCCCGCTGCGCCGCCTGTGCGACCGGGCCGCCACCGAGGTGGTGGTGGCGCTCGCCGCGGGCCGGGACGTCCCGGAGTGGGCGGCCGCCGCGGTGGCGACGCTGCCCGACGTCATGGCCGACGCCACCCGCCGGGAGAGCGCGTACGGCCGGGCGGCGCTCGACCTGGTCGAGGCCCTGGTCCTGGCCCCGGCCGTCGGCGCCCGCTTCGGCGCGGTGGTCGTCGACGTCGACGAGCGGCGGGCCCAGGTCCAGCTGCGCGACCCGGCGGTCGTCGCTCCGGCCCGCCACCGGCGCCGGGTCGCCCCCGGCGACGAGGTGGAGGTGGTGCTCCGGGCCGCCGACCCCGTGGCCCGGCGGGTCGATCTCGAGGTGGCCTGACGTGGGCGGTCCCGGGGCCGCGCCACCGGTCCCGGTCCCGGCCGCGTTCCTGGCCGGCGCCCGGGCGGCCGTCGGCGAGGCCCAGGTGCTGGTCGATCCCGACGTCACCGCCGGCTACGCCACCGACTGGACCAGGCGGTGGCAGGGGACGACCCCGGCGGTGGTGCGGCCCGGTTCGACGGCCGAGGTGGCCGAGGTCGTGGAGCTGGCCCGCCGCCACCGGGTGGCGCTCGTCCCCCAGGGCGGCAACACGGGGCTGGTGGGCGGGGGCGTGCCCCGCCGGGGCGAGGTGGTGGTCAGCCTCGGGCGGATCGCCGCCCTCGACCCGGTCGACCGGGCGGCCGGCCAGGTCACGGCGGGGGCGGGGGTCACGCTGGCCGCCCTCCAGGCCCACGCCGCCGGCGCGGGACTGGCGTTCGGCGTCGACCTCGGGTCCCGGGACACGGCGACGATCGGGGGGATGGTGGCCACCAACGCCGGCGGCATCCACGTGGTCCGCTACGGGGCGATGCGGGCCCAGGTGGTGGGGGTCGAGGCCGTGCTCGGGACCGGCGCCACGGTCAGCCGGCTGGCGGGGCTGGTCAAGGACAACACCGGCTACGACCTGGCCCAGCTGCTGTGCGGCAGCGAGGGCACGCTCGGCATCGTCACCGCCGCCCGGCTGCGCCTGGTGGCCCCGCCGCGGGCGGTGGTCACCGCGCTGGTGGCGGCGCGCGACGTGGCCGCGGTCGTCGACCTGGCCGCGGCCCTCCGCCACGACCTGCCCGGGGTGCGGGCCCTCGAGCTGATGACCGGCCCCGGCCTCGCCGTCGTCGCCGGCTTCCTCGGCACCCGGCCGCCGGTGGCCCCGGGCGCCGGCGCCTACCTGCTGGTCGAGGTGGGCGGGGCCGACGACCCGCTGCCCGCCCTGGCCGCCGCCATCGAGGCCGCCCCGGGCGGCGCCGTGCTCGACGCCGCCGTGGCCACCGAGCGGGCCGAGCGGGCCCGGCTGTGGCGGTGGCGGGAGGCCCATTCCGAGGCGGGCGCCCCGCTCGGGGTGGTGCACAAGCTCGACGTCACGCTCCCGGCCGGCGCCCTGGCCGACTTCTGCCGGGCCGTGGTCGAGGCGGTGGGCGCGGCCCGGCCCGGGTCCACCACCCTGCTGTTCGGGCACGTGGGCGACGGCAACGTCCACGTCAACGTGGTCGGCCCCCCGGCCGACGACGAGGAGGTCGACGACCTGGTGCTCGGGCTGGTGGTCGAGCGGGGCGGGTCGATCAGCGCCGAGCACGGCATCGGCACGCTCAAGGCCCGGTGGCTGGACCGCGACCGGTCGGCCGGCGAGGTGGCGGCCATGCGGGCGGTCAAGGGTGCCCTCGACCCCGACGGCATCCTGAACCCGGGCGTGCTGTTCGGCTGATCGGGCGGGTCAGCGTACCTGGTCGAGGATGGGCTTGGCCTCGTCCTCGCGCAGGATCAGCACCGCCCCCGACGAGTTGCGGTCGGGGTCGACCGGCAGCGCCAGCGGCTCGGGGTCGATGCCCCGCATGCCCCAGCCCAGCCGGAGGGCGTCGAACAGCGACATCTGGTCGTCGATGCGCAGGCCGCCGGCCATGCCGCTGGCCGCCCGGGCCAGGGCGAAGGGGTTCTTGGTCTTGGACAGCTTGTCGAACACCACCGAGAGGAACTGCTGCTGGCGGACGATGCGGCCCAGGTCGGCCCGCGGGTCCTCGACCTGCTCGCCGTTGATGGTCTCGGTGTAGTGGCGGGACCGGACGTAGGCGAGCGCCATGTCGCCGTCGAGCTCGACCGGCCCGGCCGTGGGGATGGACAGCCCCGACTCCTCGTCGACCACCGGGTTGGGGAAGTCGATCGTCACCCCGCCGAGCCCGTCGACCAGGCCGGCGAAGCTGACGAAGTCGACCTCCATGTAGCGGTCGATCGGGATGCCCAGGCTCTGAGTGACGGTGTCGACCAGCTGGGTGGGCCCGCCGTTGTAGGCGGCGTTGATCTTCTGCTGCTTGTCGGTGCCCGCGATCGGCACGTAGAGGTCGCGGGGGATCGACAGCATCTTGACCTTCCCGCCCTCGAGGTGCAGCACCATGATCGTGTCGGACCGCTTGCCGCCGGGGGCCTCGCTGCCGTTGAAGCCGGCGTCGCCCTGCTGGGTGACGTTCTCGCGGGAGTCGGACCCGACGATGAGGTAGTTGGTGCCGTGGCTGGCGGAGGTGAGCGAGTCGCTGACGTCCACCTTCTCGATGCGGTTGAAGATGCTGCGGGCGTACATGAAGCTGCCGAAGACGGCCAGCAGCACGAGCACCACGACGACGGCCAGCACCCGCCGGAGCCGGGGCCGCCGCAGCCGGGGACGGGGGACGCGGGGCGACCGCGACCCGCCGCCGGGCGGCCGGTCGCCGGGACCCCGGGGGCCGCCGGGTCCCGGCGCGCCGGGCCCGTCGGGGCCGCGCCCCGCCGGCTCGCCGACCCGCAGCTGGCGGGGATCGCGCCCCGCACCGCGCGGGTCACCCGGCGCCCTCGTCCCGGTGCCGCCGTCGCCGGCGGGTCGCCGAGGACGCGGGGGCGCGTCGGCACCCCGGCCGGCGGCGCCGCCCGGCGGGCTCGGCGCCGGGATGAAGACCCGCCGCGGATCACCCGCCGACGACCGTTCGGGTTCCTGGAAGCGATCGGTCACGAGACATCCCAGGTTAGCGACGGGCGGTCACCGGTCGGTGTCATCCCGTGGTGGCCCTGGTCAGCGGCCGTGCTTGTCGGCCACGCCGGCCTGGTCGAAGGTCGCCATCTCCCGGGCGACCCGGGCCGCGGCCTCGATCAGGGGCAGCGCCAGGGCGGCGCCGGTGCCCTCGCCGAGGCGGAGGGCGAGGTCGAGCAGGGGGGTGAGCCCGAGGGCGTCGAGCACCGCCGGCGCCGCCGGCTCGGCCGAGCGGTGGCCGGCGATGACACACCGCTCGACCCCGGGGACCAGGCGGCTCGCCACCAGCAGGGCGGCGGCGGCGTTCACGCCGTCGATCACCACCGGCACCTGGAGGGCGGCGCCGCCGAGGATGAACCCCGCCAGCGCCGCGTGCTCGAGGCCGCCGACCTCGGCCAGCACCGCCAGCGGGTCGCCTGGGTGGTGGTAGCGGGCCCGGGCCGCGGCCGCCGCCACCAGCGCGGTCTTGCGGGTGAGCAGGTCGTCGTCGATGCCGGTGCCGCGGCCGGTCACCGCGGCGGCGGGCAGGTCGGTCAGGCTGGCCACCAGCGCGGCGGCGGCCGTGGTGTTGGCGATGCCCATGTCGCCGGTCACGAGGCAGCGGGCGCCGCCGTCCACCAGCCGGAGCGCCACCTCGGCGCCGACATCGAGGGCCCTGCGGGCCTCCTCGGAGGACATCGCGGCCCCGGTGGTGAGGTCGCCGGTGCCCCGCCGCACCTTGCGGTCGAGCAGGCCGGGCGCCCGGGGCAGGTCGGACACCACCCCGACGTCGACCACCACCACCTTGGCGTCGACCTGGCGGGCGAGCACGTTGATGGCCGCCCCGCCCGACAGGAAGTTGACCACCATCTGGGCGGTCACCTCCTGGGGCCGGGGCGACACGGCCTGGGCGTGGACCCCGTGGTCGGCGGCGAACACGGCCACCGTGGCGGGCAGCGGCAGCGGCGGCGGGGCCTCGGCGGCGATGCCGGCCAGGTCGGCGCCGACCTCCTCGATCTGCCCCAGCGACCCCGGGGGCTTGGTCAACCGCAGATGGTGGTTGCGGGTCTCGGCCATGGCCCGGGCGTCGAGCGGCGCGACCAGCCGGGCCGCCGCCGGCGCCGCCCCGGACCGCCCGGCGAGCCAGTCGAGCACCGCCCGGTGGACCGGCCGGTCGCCGGTGGCCACCACCGGGTGGCGGCCACCGGCGTCGGCGGTCGTGCCCCGGGTGTCGCCGGGCGTGCGGGTCACGAGGACGGCCCGCCCCCGGGTGAGGTCGCCGGCCGAGGCCAGGTTCTCGGCCGCCAGGCCGGGACCGAAGCCGGCCTCGGTCAGCCGCTCCGGCAGGTGGGCCGCGTCGCCGGTGGCGGTGCCGTCGGGCAGCACCCGGACCCGGACCCCGTGGGCCAGCAGCCCGGCCACCAGCCGGCGAGCGCCGGGCAGGGCGGCGGCCACGCCGTTGTCCCCCGGGCCGAGCACGGTGCCGGCGTCGAACACGACGGTGTCGAGCGGGGCGGCCAGCGGGCGGATCGGCGCGGGGCGGTCGGGGTCGGGCGTGGGGGGCGTCGGCACACCACATATTGGCCCAGGGTCAGCGGCCGGTCATCCACCGTGCCGTGTGACATGGGCGACGGTGCGGAGCGCGGCGGCGAGGCGGTCGAGGCCGGCGGCGTCGGGGACGGCGATGCGGACGTGCTCGGGCAGGCCGAAGGACCCGCAGTCCCGGACCACGACGGCCTGCCGGGCCAGAGCGTCCCGCAGCCCCGCCGCCCCCGGGACCAGCACCCACGGCGCGTCGGCGGCCTCGGCCGCCCAGCCGTGCGTGCCGAGGACGGCCACCAGGTCGGCCCGGCCGGCGGCCACGGCGGCGGTCCAGGCGGCGGGGTCGGCCCGCTCCACCAGGTCGGGGACCAGGGCACAGGCCAGCCCGTCGACGGCCCATGCCGGCCGCCGGCGGCGCAGGGCGGCCGCGTCGGCGCCGTCCGGGGCGAGGGCGTAGCCGAGCCGCAGCCCCGGGCAGGCGAAGGCCTTGGTCAGCGAGCCGAGGGACCAGCCCGGCCGTCCCCGGGTCCAGGCGCCGGCGGCCAGCGGCAGGAACGCCTCGTCCCACACCGCCGCCGTCTCGGCGGGCCGGGCGAGCCGTCCGGAGGGGTTGTGCGGGTCGGACCGCCACCGGCCGGCCGCCGGGTCGAGCCGGGGGAGGTGGCGCCGGTAGAGCCCGAAGTCGGGCTCGTCGACCCACCCGGCCCCGAGCTGGTCGGCCACCAGGGCGATGGCCTGGGACCCGCCGGCGGTCAGGACCAGGCGGTCGGGATCGACGCCCAGCCCTGCGGCCAGGCAGGACTCGGCGGCGTCGACGTCGGGGTAGCGGGCCAGCGCCCCGAGGTGCCGCCGGGCCAGGGCGGCGACGTCGGGGGCGGCGGGGTTGAAGCTGGCCGAGAGGTCGAGGACCCCCTCGGGCGGCAGGCCGAGGGCAGCGGCCACCAGGGCGCCGTCGCCGCCGTGGTCCCCGGGCGGGGGCACGGGCGCGGTCATCTCCGGCGCCACCGGGCTCGCACGGTCCCGGCGGTCCCCGCCGCGGCCAGCAGGCCGGCCAGGAGCCAGGTGACGTCGCGGGACAGGGCGACGGCGGCGGCGATGTCGGCGGGCTCCGGTGGTCGGCCGGCGCCCAGCGGGGGGCGGTGCTCGACGACGTCGCCGTAGCGGTTCTCGCCGCCGCCCAGCCGCAGCCCGAGGGCGGCGGCGAAGGCGGCCTCGGCCACCCCGGCGTTCGGGGAGGGGTGGTGCCGGGCGTCGGTCCGTACCGTGGCCACCACCGCGCCGGCCCGGCGGGGCCGGGCCAGGGCGACCAGCGCGGCGGTGGCCCGGGCCGGGACCCAGGCCAGGGCGTCGTCGATCCGGGCGGCGGCGGCGCCGAACCGGCGGTAGCGGTCGTCCCGGTAGCCGACCATCGAGTCGAGCGTGTCGCCCGCCCGGTGGGCGAAGGCGCCGGCGGGGCCGGCGGCCAGGGTCCACAGCGCGGGGGCGACGACGGCGTCGGTGGTGTTCTCGGCCACCGACTCGACCACCGCCCGCGCGATGTCGCCGGGCCCCAGCGGGGTCGGGTCCCGCCCGACCAGGGTGGGCAGGAGCCGGCGGGCGCCGTCGAGGTCGTCGCCGTCGAGGGCCCGGCCCACCGCGGTGGCCGCGTCATGGAGGCTGCGCCCCGCCGTGGCCACGTAGCCGGCGGCCAGCGGCGAGCGCAGGGCGGCACCGGCGGCCGCCGCGGCCCCGATCCCGGCGCCGGCCAGCAGGGCGCCGGGACCGTAGCGGTCGTCGTAGAAGCGGGACTCGAGGGCGGCCACCGCCGAGCCGAACAGGGCCACGGGGTGGAGGCGCCCCGGCACCGGCGGCTCGCCGACCAGCCGGTCGAGGGCCAGGCCGCCCGCGGCGCCCAGCGCCCGCCGGGGCCAGCGCCGCCCGGTCACCACCGGGCCGCCGCCACCAGCAGGCCCACGGTCTCGGCCACCAGGCCGGCGGCACCCAGGACGTCGCCGGTGTAGCCGCCCAGCCGCCGGACAGCGCCCGCCACCACCGCCGCGAACCCGGCGGCCGCGGCGGCGGCCGTGGCCAGCCCGGGACCGACGCCCGCGGCGGTGGTCGCCACCACCACCGCCAGGCCGGCCGCCAGCGTGAGCAGGGCCGGGACGGCCGGGCCCCCGGCGAAGCCCGCAGCGGCGCCGCCGGTGCCGGCCCGGGCGTAGGGGACCAGCCCCAGCGTCAGCGCCATGGCCGCCCGGGTGGCCGCCCACAGTCCGGCCACCAGCAGGGGATCGGGATCGAGGGCGGCCAGCGCCGCCACCCGGGTCACCACCACCAGCACGACGGCCACGAGCCCGAACGCCCCGACGTCGGGGGTGGCCATGATGGCCAGCCGCCGGGCCCGGTCGACCGGGGGCAGCAGCCCGTCGGCAGCGTCGGCGAGCCCGTCGTAGTGGAGCAGGCCGGTCAGCGCCGCGTCGGCTGCCACCGCCAGGATGGCCGCCAGCACCGGCGGCCACAGCTCGCCCGCCACCCACCACACCCCGCCCACCGCCAGCCCGACGGCCGCGCCCACCAGCCCGAACCACGCCGGCGCCCGCCGGTCGGGCGGCGAGGCACCGCCGACGACGGTGAGGAACCCGAGGGCCGAGCGCATCAGCCCTCCGGCTCCGCCTCGGGGACCCGGTGCAGCGGCAGCACCCGGCCTGCCATTACCAGCAGGACCCGGTCGGCCACGTCGGCCACGGCCTGGTTGAGCGTGCCCAGCTCGTCGGCGAAGCGGCGGCCGACCTCGGTGGGGGCGTGGACGCCCAGGCCCACCTCCTCCGACACCACCACCGTGCCCGCCGACCGCCCGGCCAGGGCCCGGCACAGGGCCGGGGCGTCGGGCGTCAGGTCGGGGTAGCCAGCCACCCACGTCCCCAGCGAGTCGACCAGCGCCGGCCCGTCGACCCCGGCCAGCACGGCCGGCAGGTCGGGACCCGCCTCGACCGTGGCCCACCCGGCGGGGCGCCGGGCCCGGTGGCGCTCGATGCGGGCGGCCATGTCGTCGTCGGTGATCCGCCCCGTGGCCACGTACGTGACCCGGGGCCCGAGCGCGCCGGCCAGGCGTTCCGCTACCTCGGACTTGCCCGAGCGCGTGCCGCCGAGCACCAGGGTGATCAACCGGTCGTGCCTCCTGTGCATCGTGACCAGGGAAGGGATGCAGCGTAGAGCGCGCGCCCCGAGCGGCCCGGCGCGAAGCGCCGAGAGCGGGGAACGCTCGGACGGTTCGCCGTGACAGCGTGACCTATCTGCCCACGTCCGTAGGATGCCCCGACCGTGCCCGACGCCGCTTCGACGCCCCCGCTGGCCCCGCTGCCCGCCGACCGCCCCGTGCGGGTCCTGTTCGTGTGCTGGGGGAACATCTGCCGGTCGCCCACCGCCGAGGCCCTGTTCCGCCGCATGGTCGACGACGCCGGGCTGGCCGCCGCCATCGAGATCGACAGCGCCGGCACCAGCGCCGAGCACGCCGGCGACCGGCCGGACCGCCGGGCCGTCGCCGAGGCCGCCCGCCGGGGGCTCGACCTGCGGGGCCAGCGGGCCCGCAAGGTCCGCCCCGACGACTGGGACCGGTTCGACCTGCTGCTGGTGGCCGACACCCCCGTCGAGCGCAACCTGGTGCGGATGGCGCCCGACGACCGGCGCCGGGCCAAGGTCCACCGCATGACCGACTTCGGTCCCGACGCCGGCAGGGTCGACGAGGTGCCCGACCCCTACTACGGCGGCCCCGACGGGTTCAGCCACGTCTACGAAGTGCTGGACCGGGCGTGCCGGGGCCTGCTCGACCGGCTGCAGGCCGCCGGCGCCGGACCGCAGGGACCCCGGCCGTGACCCCGGGCCTCGGCTCCGCGGTCGCCGCCGCCGTCGGCACGCCCGTGCGGGCGATGACCCCGGTGGGCGGTGGCTGCATCGCCGACGCCAGCCGGGTCGACCTGGTCGACGGCCGCACCGTGTTCGCCAAGTCCGCCGCCGGCCTGCCCCCGGGCCTGCTGGACGTGGAGGCCGAGGGCCTGCGGTGGCTGGGTGAGGTGCCGGGAGTGCCCGTGCCCGCGGTGGTGGCCGCCACCGCCGACTGCCTGGTCCTCGACTGGATCGCCCCGGGGGCCCGGAGCGGCGCCACCGACGAGCGGCTGGGCCGGGCGCTGGCCACCCTCCACGCCGCCGGCGCGCCCCGCTGCGGCTGGCACCGCGACGGGTTCATCGGCAGGCTGCCCCAGCGCAACATCCCGGCCGGCGACGACTGGGGGCCGTTCTGGATCGGCCGCCGCGTCGCCCCGCTGGTGGCGGCAGCCGTCGAGCGGGGCGCCCTCGACCCCCGGGCTCCCGCCCTGGTGGACCGGCTGGCCGCCCGCCTCCCCGAGATCGCGGGGCCGCCGGAGCCGCCGGCCCGGCTCCACGGCGACCTGTGGTCGGGCAACGTCCACGTCGGTGCCGGCGGCGGGCCGTGGCTGGTCGATCCGGCGGCCTACGGCGGGCACCGGGAGGTCGACCTGGCCATGCTCCACCTGTTCGGCGCTCCGGGCCCGGCGTTCGCTCCCGCCTACGACGAGGCCTTCCCGCTGGCCGAGGGCTGGCGCGATCGCCTGCCGCTGTGGCAGCTCGAACCGCTGCTCACCCACACCGTGATGTTCGGCGGCGGCTACGGCGCCTCGGCGCTGGCCGTGCTCGACCGGTTCGCCGGCACCGCCCGCCGGTAGCGGTCGGCCTGGGCGAGCAGCGCGTCGACCAGCTCGGGCGGGCCCTCGACCGCGAAGTCGAGGCCGAGGAGGCCGAGCCACCCGGCCAGCGCCTCGGCGCTGTCGGACCCCGCCTCGTAGGCGCAGGTGCGGTCGTCGAGCGCCTCGACCGCACCGGCGCCCGGGGGCAGCCGCGCGGCCACCACGGCGGCGGGGGCGTGGACCACGACCCGGGCCCGGACCGCCCATGGTGCGGTGGCCAGGCCCTCGGTGACGTAGGCGGCCAGGTCGCCGCCCGGCGGGTCCCGGGGGGCGACACGTTCGCCGACGGCGTTGGCCGGCAGGTCGATGCGGTCGGCCCGGAACGTGCGCCACCCGTCCCGGTCCCGGTCCCAGCCGACCAGGTACCAGCGCCCTCGGGTGTGGACGAGCCGGTGGGGCTCGACGGTCCGGACCGTGGCGGTGCCGTCGTGCGCCCGGTAGTCGAACCGCACGGTGCGGTGGTCGCGGCAGGCGGCGGCCATCGTGGCCAGGAGCTCGGCGGCCACCGGCGGCCCGGCGGCGCCGAGGGCCAAGGTGGCGGCGTCGACGGCCCGGACGCGGTGCCGCAGCCGCGAGGGCAGCACCTGCTCGAGCTTGGCCAGCACCCGGTGGGCCGCCTCGTCGATGCCGGCGACGGCGGACCCCGCGGCCAGCCGCAGGCCCACGGTGATCGCCACCGCCTCGCCGTCGTCGAGCAGCAACGGGGGCAGGACCGCACCGGCGCCCAGCCGGTAGCCGCCGGCCGGTCCCGGCTCGGCGTCGACCGGGTAGCCGAGGCGGCGGACGCGGTCGATGTCGTTGCGCACCGTGCGGGTCGTCACCCCCAGCCGCTCGGCCAGCTCGGGGCCGGTCCACCGGGGACGGGACTGGAGCAGCGCCAGCAGCCGCAGCAGCCGATCCGAAGTGGCCAACATGCCGACCAGTCTCGCGCCCCATGCGGAACGAAACGTTCCGCATCGACCCACTCACGGCGGTCGGCGGGCATGGCAGACTCGGGCGGCCATGCCACTCGACGTGCCGACCTACTCGTTCGCGCTGCCCGACGGGGTCGACCCGCCGGCCGTGCGCGCGCTGCTCGCCACCCGCTTCGACGTCGTGCACGAGGGGGCCGCCCCGCTCAGCTTCACCGTGGTCGACACCGCCGACCGACGCGTGCGGGCCGCCGGGGCCGACCTGGTGCTCGAACCCGGCCGGCCGGCGCCCGAACTGGTGCTGCGGCCGGCACCGGGGGCGTCGCCGGTGCGGGGCGGGGTGGGGCGCCGCACCCGGCGGTGGACGATCGGGGACCTGCCGGCAGGACCGCTGCGGGACCACCTGGCGCCCATCGTCGAGATGCGGGCGCTGCTGCCGCTGGCCCAGGTGCGGGTCGACGTCCAGGGCCTCCGCGTCCGCAACGACGACGAGAAGACCGTGGTCCGGCTGCGGGTCGCCACGCACGCCGCCCTCGACACCGGCGGTCAGCCGGTGGCGCTGGCGCCCCGGCTCGAGGTCACCGGCGTGCTCGGCTACCCCAAGCCGCTCGCCCGCGTGGTCCAGGTGCTCACCACCGAGGCCCGGCTGGTCGGCGCGCCGGCCAGCCTGGCCGACGAGGCCATCGCCGCCGCGGGCGGCGACCCCACCGGCATCCGCAGCAAGGTCGACGTCGACCTGCGGCCCGACCAGCGGGCCGACCGGGCGGCGGTGGCGGTGCTGGTCGACCTGGCCAGCATGGTCGACGCCAACCTGCCGGGCTCGCTCGAGGACCTCGACACCGAGTTCCTCCACGACCTGCGGGTGGCCATCCGCCGCAGCCGGACGGTGCTGCGCGAGCTGAAGGGCGTGTTCCTCCCCGCGCCCCTGGCGGCCCAGCGTGACGCCCTCCGGTGGATCCAGACGTTCACCGGGCCGGTCCGCGACCTCGACGTCCAGCTGCTCGACTGGGACGACCTGCTCACGGGGGTGCCGGCCGACCGCCACGAGGCGCTCGCCCCGGTGCGCGAGCTGCTGGTGCGCCAGCGGGCGGCGGCGCTGCGGGCGCTGCGACGCGATCTGCGGGGTGCGGC